>NZ_JBEYUS010000053.1:0-46876 GCF_040643635.1 Saccharopolyspora sp. NPDC047091 | reverse complement strand
GGTCGTTCCGATCAGCCCGCGCGCGGGACTCCGAGCGGGTTCGCGGCCTGCAACAGCGGTGGCAGCAGGGAATCGGGGGCGTTCTGGAAGGCGACCGGGCGCAGGAACCGGTCGATCGCCGCGGTGCCCACCGAGGTGTGCGCGGGCGCGGTCGTCGCCGGGTACGGGCCGCCGTGCTGCTGCGCGGCCGTCACCGCCACCCCGGTCGGCCACTGGTCGAACACGACGCGCCCGGCGCGTGCGGCGACGAGCTCGACGATCGGCAGCAGCGGGTCCCGTTCGGCGGGTCCGGGGTCGCCGGAGGTCTGGACGGTGGCGGTGAGGCTCCCGTCGATCGCGGCGAGCACCTGCCGCAGCTCCTCGTCCGAGGCGTACTCGGCGATCACGGCGGTCGGCCCGAACGTCTCCTCCAGCAGTACCGCGTCCCGGTCGAGCAGGTTCGACGCGGCACCGGCGTGCAGCAGCGAGGGCGCGAACGCGGGGACCCCGGACTCGGTGCGCTGCTCGTCGCCGCGCAGCAGCACCTCGACGCCGTCGAGCGCGGTCACCTCGTCGAGCCGCTGCCGGTAGCCGTCGGCGATCTTGCCGGTGAGGACCCGCGCCGCCGGAACCTCCGCGGCCAGCTCCGCGATGCGGGCGGGCAGCGCCGAACCCGCCGGCACCAGCAGGATTCCCGGCTTGGTGCAGAACTGGCCCGCGCCGAGCGTGAACGAGCCGGTGAAGCCGGTGGCGATGTCCGCGCCGCGCTCCCGCTCGGCTTCCTCGGTGACGACGACGGGGTTGATGCTGCCGAGCTCGCCGAAGAACGGGATGGGTTTCGGCCTGGCCGCGGCGACGTCGAACAGCGCGCGGCCGCCCGCGACCGAACCGGTGAACGCGGCCGCCTCGATCCGCGGGTCCTCCAGCGCGCGCCTGCCGTCCGCGACTCCGGTGATCATCGCGAAGGTGCCGTCCGGTGCTCCCGCCGCGTCGAGGGCGGCGCGCACGATCTCCGCGGTGCGCAGCGAGGTCTCCGGGTGGCCGGGGTGCGCCTTGAGCACCACCGGGCAGCCCGCTGCGAGCGCGGACGCGGTGTCCCCGCCGGCGACCGAGAACGCGAACGGGAAGTTGCTCGCCGCGAACACCAGCACCGGCCCGATCGGCAGCAGCACCCGCCGCAGGTCCGGGCGGGCCCCGAGCACGAAGTCCGGGTCCGGTTCGTCGACCTGGACCCGCAGGTAGGAGCCGTCGCGCAGCAGGTCGGCGAACATCCGCAGCTGCACCGTGGTGCGGGTGACCTCGCCGGTGAGCCGACCTTCCGCCAAGCCGGTCTCCGCGATCGCGATGGGCACCAGCGCCGGGCTCGCGGCGTCGAGCGCGTCGGCGACGGCGGTGAGCGCGTCCGCGCGCTCGGCGGGGGTGCGTCGCGCCCATTCGGGGGCCGCGGCGGCGGCGGCCGCGAGCGTGCGGTCGAGGTCCTGCTCGACCGCGCTGTCCGTGGTGCTCACTGGAGGGTGGTCCTCTCGTTCGGGGCGCGTCGGTGGCCGCCGCGGATGCGCGCGGCCGTCCGGGACGCGAGATCGGGCTCGGCGGACGGCGGCAGCTCGCCGGAAGTCACCACTGCGTGCACACATTGGATGATTAGTTCACATTGTGGTCGTCGTGCAGGCCAGTTTGGTGGCCGCCTGCTCGACGTGTCAACACTCCGCCGGAGCACCGCTTTCCTTGGCATGACCGCACAACGACGGCGCACCTGCGAGTCGTGGACGCCCGCGAGGAACCCCGTACCGCCGCCTAAGTGAACATCTGGACCGCTATCCGGACGTCGTTCCGGCTCCAGGTGGAGCCGTCTCGGACGTGGACCCGCGAACCAGGCGGCACCAGTGCCGACCCCGCTCCCGCTCCACCGAGACCGCGCGCGGCCGCACCATCCCCGAATTTCCCGATCCCCAGCGCGGCAGAGCCGGTGTCGACTACCTTTCGCGCGAACGACCACCCCCTCGAAAGAACCGCTTCATTCACGCGCGGAAACACGCGAAACGGTCCCGCGGACAACGAATCGACCCTTTCCTCATCGAATCCCGGAGGAGCCCGTCTCCGAAATCCGGCAACTCCGCGCGCACCGCCCGTACCACACCCCGAAACACCGCCAGGAACCAGTACTACCTGGTCAAACATTCCAGCCGGAGCACTCCTTGCCATCGCAAGGACAAGTTTTCGCGAGCCGCACTCACCGAATGAGAATCGCGCTGAGATTCCATGAATTACGCCGGACGATCTCAGCGGCTCGGCGAAGTAGATCCACTCCGCCGGGCGATCCCGCGCACTGATTCACCTGGGTTAGCCTCCGAACTCCGCAGCGCGCGTTGGCGAATGAAAGCAGCGGAATCCCCGGTCCCGGAGGAGGTCGACGGTGCCCATCGACGAATTCGAAATTCCCCCGGCGGTCTTCGGACCGCACGACACGTTCGGCGCCGGACGATGAGCGGCCCCGGACAGGAGCCCCCCGCCGGGCGGCCGAGCACCGGCGCGGTCATAGCGGGCTTCACGCTCATAGTGGCTCTCGGAGTGGCGGTCGCCTCGCTGGGAGCATCCTTGCCGTTCCTGCGGGAGCACTACGGCATCGGAGTCGCCGCCAGCGGCTTCGCGGTCGTCGCGTTCAACGTCGGCGCCCTGCTGTCCACGCTGGTGTGCGGCCTGGCCGACCGGCGGCTGCCCCCGAAGCCCACCGTGTTCGTCCTGCTGGCGCTGTTCGCGACCGGCCTCGGCAGTGCGGGGGCGGCACCGACCTGGACGCTGTTCGTCACCGCGATCACCGTCGCCGGGCTCGGCTACGGAGGCCTCGCGCTGTACCTCAACACCGCGTTCGCGAGCGCGTTCGGACGGCACAACGTGCTGATGATCAACCTGTTGCAGGCGGCGTTCGGCATCGGCGCGATCATCGGCCCGATCGCCACGGCGGCCACCGCGCCGGTCGACGTCCGGTGGACGCTGACCGCGATGGCGGTGGTGACGGTGCTGTGCTGGACGGCGGCCGGGTGCTGCGCGGCGGAGCGGCGCGTACCGGCGGCGGAGGGCGCCGGGTGGAGCTCGCTCCGGATGGTCCTGGTGGTCTCGGCACCGTTCATCATCGCCGGGATCTTCTACAACGGGTTGGAGACCTCGGTCGGCGCGTGGGCGAGCACCCACCTGACCTGGTCCGGGATGGACCCGGGCGATGCGGCGCGGTCCACCGCGCTGTTCTGGGCGGGGCTGACCGCGGGCCGGGTGATCATCCCGCTGGCGGCGAAGAACCTCGGTCCCGCCACGCTGATCCGCATCTCGCTGGCCATCGCGGTCGCGGTGTTCTCGCTCTCGGCGTGGGGCGCGGCGCCGGTGCTGTGCTACGCGGTGGCGGGGTTCGCGCTCGGGCCGGTGCTGCCCACGACGCTGGCCTGGCTGAGCACCGCCACCCATCGCGCCCAGCTGGCGAACTCGATCCTGCTGACCGGGTGCATGGCCGCGAACGTCACGCACCCGTGGCTGGTGGGGATCACGGCGGATCCGGCGAAACCGTGGACGATTCCGGCCGTGCTGACCGGATTCGCGGCCCTCGGGCTGGTCGCCGCGCTCTCCACGACGGTGTTCCGGCCGAAGACCGCGGCCGACGATAAGGTCGACCAGCACGCGACGACCACCCGGTCGTGACTGTCAGTCCGATGTGGACTGCCGGGTCCGCTCGTAGTGCCGCCGGGCCTTCATCCGGTTGCCGCAGGTGGCCATCGAGCACCAGCGGGCCTTGTTGGCCTTGCTGCGGTCGAGCAGGAACAACCGGCACTCGTCGTTGCCGCAGGGCCGCAGCCGGCCCGGCAGGTGCTCGGCGACCCACGCCCACCCCAGCACGGCGCGGGCCGGGAGCAGTGCCTCGGCGGCGGCGGTGAGTTCCCAGCTCACGCCGTCGTCGCCGAGCGCCGGCCGCCGGTGCACCCCGTCCAGCGCACCGGCGAGCACCGCGACGGGCCGCCGCCCGAGCACCACGGCGGTGAGCCCGTCGCGGACCTGCCGCAAGGCGCGGAGTTCCGCGGCGGTGCCGGTGCCGCCGTGCGCGACGGCCCAGGCTCGGGCGGTCTCGTCGGTGGCGAGTTCGTCCCGCTCGGCGCCGTCGAGCACCGGCCTGCTGTTGAGCAGCGCCAGCAGCAGTTCCACGTCGTCGACCATCACACCAACCTAACCGCATCGTCGCCTGTTGACAGGTTAGCAGGACACGGCCTAGCGTTCGCGTCTAACCAGTTGAACCCAGTTGATGAGGTTACGATGCCCGCAGTGCACCACCGGACCGCGACCGTCGACGGCTACCAGGTCTTCTACCGCGAAGCCGGCTCGCCCGAGCACCCGACCGTGCTGCTGCTGCACGGCTACCCGACCAGCTCGCACATGTTCCGCGGGCTCATCCCCGCGCTCGCCGACCGCTACCACGTGCTCGCGCCCGACCACCTCGGCTTCGGCCGGTCCGACGCGCCGCCCGCCGACGAGTTCGACTACGGCTTCGACCCGCTCACCACGATCACCGAGCAGCTGCTGGACCAGCTGGGGGTGCGGGAGTGCGCGATCCTCGTGCAGGACTACGGCGCACCCGTCGGCTGGCGGCTCGCCCTCCGCCACCCCGAGCGGATCACCGCGATCATCAGCCAGAACGGCAACGCCTACGAAGCCGGCTTCGTCCCCGAGTTCTGGGCGCCGATCTGGGACTACGCCGCCGATCCCGGTCCCGCGAACGAGCAGGCCGTCCGCGGTGCCCTCACCGTCGAGGCGATCCGCTGGCAGTACCTGCACGGCGTGCCGGACCCGACCCTGGTCAGCCCGGACACCTGGACCCACGACCACGCCCTGATCTCGCGCCCCGGCAACGATGCCGTGCAGCTGCGCCTGTTCCGCGACTACCCGAGCAACGTGGCGCTCTACCCGCGGGTGCACGAGTACTTCCGGGCGAGCCGGGTGCCGCTGCTGGCGGTGTGGGGCGCGAACGACGAGATCTTCGGCCCGGACGGCGCCCGTGCCTTCACCGACGACCTGCCCGACGCCGAGGTACACCTGCTCGACGCGGGCCACTTCGCCCTCGAAAGCCACCTCGACACCGCCGCCGACCTCATCCGCGATTTCCTCGCCCGGAACCTGCCGCAGCACAGCCGGTGACGAGCTCGACCACGAACGATGCCGGGCCGCAGGACGGAGCGACCGGACACGCCCGAGATGTCCCGCGCCGGTCAGCGATCGTCCCGCGCGAGCGGGCGATACCTCCCGTTCTCGACCTCGTGCGCCCGGAACTTCGGTACGGGTTCGGCCGCCGAGCGGATTCGCCCTCGGCGGCGAGCGCCGCGCCGGGAAATGCGGTGCGCTCGCGGCGGAATCGCGGGAAGGTGCGGGGGTGGCCGTACTGGAGTTCCCGAACCCCGCGCTCACCGACGGCACCGTGACGTTGCGGCCGTGGCGCGCAGCCGATGTGCCGCAACGGTTCGCCGCCTTCTCCGATCCGCTGTGCCTGCGCTACTCCTGGCCCCACCCGGAGCCGTTCACCGCGCAGCACCTGCGGGACCGGGCGGCCGCGGACGAGCAGGCGCGGTTAAGCGGGGACAGGCTGGCGTTCGCCGTGGCCGATCCGCACGATCTCGGCACGGTCCTCGGGGGCGCTGCGCTCTACGACGTGGACCTGGAGCAGCTGCGCGCCCGAATCGGGTACTGGCTCGGTGCGGACTCGCGCGGACGCGGTGCGGCCACGGGGACCGTTCGCCTGCTGGCGACGTGGAGCTTCCACGACCTCGGCCTCGCCCGCTTGGAGCTGACCTGCGAGCCGACCAACTCAGCGTCCTGGCGGGTGGCCGAACGGTGCGGATTCGCGTTCGAAGGGGTGCTGCGCTCGCACCAGCGGTTCCGGCACGGGCGGCGCGACACCGCCGTGTTCGGGCTGCTGCCGGGCGAGTTGCGGTGAGTGGCGCGGCGGCGGTGTGATCCGCGGCGCGTCCGGAGGTGATCGGCGCTGGTCAGCGCGCCGCGGGTGGGCGCTGCGGTCCCGGTGCGCGAGACGGGGGTGGCGCGCGGCCGGAGCACCCCGCACGATCTGGCGGGCGATCACCGCCCACGGGCGATCGAGATCTAGGAGACGTCATGCCGCTGGCCGATTTCCCCCGCTACCCGCTGCTGTTCGGGCCCAGCCCGATCCACCCGCTCGACCGGCTCACCGCGCACCTCGGCGGGGCCCGGATCTGGGCGAAGCGGGAGGACTGCAACTCCGGGCTCGCCTACGGCGGCAACAAGACCCGCAAGCTGGAGTACATCGTCCCGGACGCGCTCGCCGCGGGCGCCGACACGCTGGTGTCCATCGGCGGCTACCAGTCCAACCACACCCGCCAGGTCGCCGCGGTCGCCGCGAAGCTCGGGCTCAAGGCGCGGCTCGTGCAGGAGAAGTGGGTGGACTGGCCGGACGCGGTCAACGACAAGGTCGGCAACATCCTGCTGTCCCGGATCATGGGCGCCGACGTGCGGCTGGACCCCGCCGGATTCGACATCGGCATCCGCGAGTCCTGGGAAGAGGCGATGGACGAGGTGCGGGCCGCGGGCGGCACCCCCTACGGCATCCCGGCCGGAGCGTCGGAGCACCGGCTCGGCGGGCTCGGCTTCGCGGGCTGGGCCGACGAGGTCGCGCAGCAGGAGGAGCAGCTCGGGGTCTTCTTCGACACCATCGTCGTCTGCACCGTCACCGGTTCCACCCACGCGGGCATGATCGCCGGGTTCGCCGGGCAGGACCGGCCGCGCCGCGTCATCGGCATCGACGCCTCCGCCACCCTGGCCAAGACCCGCGCGCAGGTCGAGCGGATCGCCCGGAACACCGCTGAGCTGATCGGTCTCGGCCGCGAGCTGCGCGAGGACGAGATCACCGTGCTCGAGGGCTGGGCGGGTGATCGCTACGGCATCCCGGTGCAGTCGACGCTCGACGCGATCCGGCTCAGCGGCAGCCTCGAAGGCATGATCATCGACCCGGTGTACGAGGGGAAGTCCATGGCCGGGCTGATCGACCTGGTGCGGGACGGGGAGATCGGGCGCGACTCCCAGGTCCTCTACGCCCACCTCGGCGGCCAGCCCGCCCTCAACGCCTACGCGGGCGCCTTCGCCTGAGCACCGCGGGTGAACGGCCCACCCGACCGCCGGGAACGGGCCGTTCCCCTGCGGCGCGCGGCGGTGGCGGACGCCGCCCGGTCGGCGGCGGCCGGACTCCGCTTGATCGGTGATCCGGCGGTGGCGGACGCCGCCCCGGTCGCCGATCGCGGCCCGCGGAACGGTCGGCACGGCAGGAGATCCCGGTCAATCCACAGTGGACGAATCAGGGACCGGCGACCGCGGTGGCCGCGTCGAGGAACCGGCGCACCAGCTCGCTCGGGCGTCCCGGGTGCACCAGGTGCACCGCGCTCGGCGGCGCTCCGGTGAGCGGGACGAACCGCACCGCCGGGTGGTGGGTGCGGCGGCGCGCGACGTCCGGCACCACGCCGATGCCGCGGTCCGCGGCGACCGATTCGAGCCACTCGTCGAAGTTCTCGGTCTCCACGACGCGTTCCGGCCCGCGCCCGGACGGGAAGGACCACGGTCCGGTGGTGCCACTGCGGACGTTCACGACCAGCGGCCAGGACGGCACCTCCGACCAGTCCAGCCCGCCGCTGGGCAGGGCGCCGCGCTCCGCGCAGGCGGCCACCCGCTCCTCGTCGAAGAGGTGCACGGCCCGCGAACCCGGCGGGGCGTCCCGCGGCTCGCCGCGCACGACGGCGACGTCCACCGCTCCCCCGCCGAGCTCCCGCAGCGGATCGTCGCAGCGCACCAGCCGGACCGAGGCGCCGGTGGACCGCTCGAAGCGGGTCATCGCGCGCTGCGCCCACGGATCGGGCAGCAGCCAGCTGAAGCCGAGCCGGACCGTGCGGCCCGCGCGCACCGCCGCCACCCCGCGCCCCAGCGCGGCCAGCACCTCCTCGGCGTGGCCGAGGAACTCGCGGCCCGCGGCGGTCGGCCCGATCTGCCCGGCGGAGCGGTCGATCAGCTCCACCCCGAGCACCTTCTCCAGCTGCGCGACGGTGCGGCTCAACGCGGGCTGGGTGATCAGCAGGTCGTCGGCGGCCCGGGAGAACGAGCCGCGCCGCGCCACCGCGACGAACGCCCGCAGGTGCCGCAGCTCCACGTCCACCCGCACCGCACCCCGCTCCCACCTCGCGCCATGCCCGGCAGGCATGCAACCAGCCGGATCGGCATTTCACAAGGAGATCGGGGCCGCTTAGCGTCGAGCGCACCATGAACCCCGACACCTCCGAGAACCTCGACACCTCCGAACGCACCGGCTCCCCGCGGCCCGTCGTCCTGGCCGCGGCAGCGGCGCTGGCCGCGGCGATGGGAGTCGGCCGGTTCGCCTTCACCCCGATCCTGCCGCTGATGCAGGCGCAGGCGGGCATGTCCGCCGGGCTCGGCGCCTCGCTGGCCACCGCCAACTACGTCGGTTACCTCGCCGGTGCGCTGGTCGGGATCGCCGCGCCCGGGCTGGTGCACTCGACCGCGGTGCTGCGCGGGTCGCTGCTCGCGCTGGTGGCGAGCCTGGCGCTGATGCCGGTGCTGACCGGTGCCGCGGCCTGGTCGGTGCTGCGGCTGGTGGCGGGCGCGGCCAGCGCGCTGATCTTCATGGTCGCGGTCAGCGCGGCGCTGTCCCGGCTGGACGGGCACGCGCAGCACTGGACGGGCTGGGTGTTCGGCGGCGTCGGCGGCGGGATCGCCGCGTCCGGCCTGCTGGTGCTGGCGCTGCGCACGGCGGGCGGCTGGCGGGAGGCGTGGTGGGCGTGCGCGGTGCTCGCGGCGGTGCTCACCGCGCTCGCGTGGCGGCTGGTCCCCGAAGCCCGGCCGGGAGCGGCGGCCACCGCGCCCGCCCCCGCCCGCGCGCACCGGTGGTTCGGGCCGCTGCTGGCCGGATACGCGCTGGAAGGCGTCGGGTACATCATCGCCGGGACGTTCCTGGTCGCGGCGATCGAGCACACCGCGCCGGGCCCGCTCGGCAGCGGCGCCTGGGTGCTGGTCGGGCTGGCCGCGCTGCCCTCGTGCGCGGTGTGGGCCCGGCTGTCGCTGCGGTGGAGCCGACCTGCGCTGCTGCTCGCCGCGCTGCTGGTGCAGGCCGTCGGGATCGCGTTGCCCGCGCTGCTCGGCGGGGCCGTTCCGGCGCTGGTGTCGGCGGTGCTGTTCGGCGCCACGTTCATGGGGATCAGCAACCTCTCGCTCGCCATCGGGCGGGACCTGCTGGTGCCGCGCGCGGTGGCGATGCTGACCGCCGGGTACAGCGCGGGCCAGATCCTCGGGCCGCTGCTGGCCGCCCCGCTGCTGGACGGCGGGTACGACCGGGTGCTGCTGCTGGCCGGGGCGATCGTGCTCGCGGCGGCGGTCGCGGCCGCGGCGGTCCGCATCCGCTACCCGCACCCCGCGGTCGCGACCCGGTGAACGGCCCGCGGCGCGGGCCGTTCGGCCGGAACGCTCAGGCCGCGGCGAGTTCCGCTTCGCGGCGGGTGAGCACCTTCGGACCGTCCTCGGTGATGGCGACGGTGTGCTCGGAGTGCGCGGTGCGCGAACCGTCGGCGGAGCGGATCGTCCAGCCGTCCTCGTCGTAGATGATCTGGTCGGTGGTGCGGGCGAACCACGGTTCCAGCGCGAGCGTCAGCCCGGCCTGCAGCTTCAGCCCGCGCCCGGCCCGGCCGCGGTTGGAGACGTGCAGTTCCTCGTGCATGGTGCGGCCGATGCCGTGCCCACCGAACTCGGTGTTCACCGGGTAGCCGTAGTCGCAGGCGACCGCGTAGATCGCCGCCGAGATGTCGCCGATGCGGTTGCCCGGGCGCGCCGCCTCGATCGCCGCTTCCAGGGCCTCTTCGGTGGCCCGGATGATCCGCTGGTCCTCCGGGGCGGGCGTGCCGACGATGACGGTGCGCGCGGAGTCCGCGGCCCAGCCGTCGATCTTGACGGCGAGGTCGGCGGTGAGCACGTCGCCGTCGCGCAGCACGTAGTCGTGCGGTTTCCCGTGCAGCACCGCGTCGTTGACCGCCAGGCAGATCACGTTGCGGAACGGCCCCTTGCCGAAGGACGGGGCGTAGTCCCAGTAGCAGGATTCCGCGCCGCGCTTCTCGATCATGGCGCGCGCGTGGTGCTCCAGGTCCATCAGGTTGACGCCCACGTCGGCGATCCGGCCGATCTCGGAGAGCACTTCGGCCACGAAGCGGCCGGTCACGTGCATGCGTTCGATCTCCGCGGGCGTCTTGATCTCGATCACGGGTACCTCATCACGGGTGGTCGGTATAGTTATACCGGAACGCTAGCACTGGACGGTATAGTAATACCAACCCTATCCTGGGTGCATGGTCCGCCAACCGCTCACACCCCAGCAGATTGAAGCAGGCAGGCGCCTCGGGTCCCTGCTGCGACAGGCGCGAGCCGACCGGGACCCGGTGGAGGTCGCGCACGCGGCGGGCATCTCCCCGGAGACCCTGCGCAAGATCGAGACCGGGCGGCTGCCCTCCCCCGGCTTCGGGACGATCATCTGCCTCGGCGAGGCCCTCGCCCTGCCGGTGGAGGAACTGGCCGCCACCTGGCGCGGCACCGACCAGCCCCTGGAAGCCGCCGGCTAGCCCGGCGCTCTCCCACCCCCTCCGGAAGAGCCGGGCCGGTGCGGACATCGGGCCACCACCCGCGCCACCGCCTTATGCTGCCCGCGACGGCGCCGGGCGCACCGGTGCGGAGGGGAACCACCGGGACGGTGCACGTTGACGATGCCGCGCTTCTACCGGCAGCGGCGCGCGCTGCTGCGGGCCCTGGACAGCGAGCCGCTGGCCGCTGCCGCGCTCGCCGCCGCCACCCTCGTCGCCCTGGTGTGGGCGAACCTCGGCAGCGGCTACGACGACTTCTGGTCCACCGAGGCCGAGGTGCGGATCGGCGGGCTGGGCCTGTCGATGTCCGCATCGGACTGGGTGGACGACGCCGTGATGGCGGTGTTCTTCTTCTCCGTCGGGCTGGACGTGCGGCGCGAGTTCACCCTCGGCGAGCTGCGCGACCGCAGGCGGGCGGTGCTGCCGGTGTGCGCGGCGCTCGGCGGGCTGGTCGTGCCGGTGGTGCTGTTCCTCTGGCTCAACGCCGGGTCGGCGGCCGCGCACGCGTGGGGCGTGGTGATCTCCACCGACACCGCGTTCGCGCTGGGCATGCTCGCGCTGGTCGGCCCGCGGAAGGCGCCGCGGCTGCGGGTCTTCCTGCTCACGCTCGCCGTCGTGGACGACATCGGCGCGCTGGGCGTGATCGCGCTGTTCTACACCGACGACCTCTCCCCCGGCTGGCTCGCGGTGGCCGCCGCCGGGCTGGTGCTGATCTGGCTGTTGCAGCGCTCCCGGATCTGGCGGGTGATGCCGTACCTGGTCGTCGGGGCCGGAGTGTGGCTGGCGGTGCACCTGTCCGGGGTGCACCCGACGCTCGCCGGGGTGCTGATCGCGCTGCTGATGCCCGTCTACCCGACGCGGCTGGAGGACGTGGACACCGCCTCCAGGGTGGTGCACCAGTTCCGGCAGGCCCCGGCGGCCCGGGTGGCCCGGCTCGCGCGGTGGAGCATCGACCGGTCGGTGCCGATGAACCAGCGGCTCACCGACCTGCTGCAGAGCTACGTCAACTTCCTCGTCGTGCCGCTGTTCGCGCTGTCCAACGCGGGCGTCCCGCTGTCCGGGGAGGCGCTGTCGGCGGCCCTGAGCTCGCGGCTGACCTGGGGCGTGGTCGCCGGGCTGGTGCTCGGGAAGTTCCTCGGCATCGCGGGCACCTCCACGCTGGTGCGGCGGCTGGTGACGAGCACCCGCGCGCCGGGCCTGGACGTGCCGCGGCTGGCCGGGGTCGGCGCGCTGTCCGGGATGGGCTTCACGATCTCGCTGCTGGTGGTGGACCTGGCGCTGTCCGACCCGGCGCTGCGGGACCAGGCGCGGGTCGGCGTGCTGCTCGCGTCCGCGCTCGCGCTGGGGCTGTCCTGGGCGGTGTTCGCCGCGGGCAACCGGCTGCGGCCGCTGCCCGCGCCGGCCGGGCGCACCCTGCAACGGGAGGTCGACCCCGAACGCGACCACATCCGAGGCCCGGTCGGCGCGCGGACCACGGTCGTCGTCTACGCGGCGCTGGACCACCGCTACCGGACCCGCACCTTCGAGGTGGAGAACGAGGTGCGGCACCTGCTCGGCGACGAGTTCCGGCTGGTGTTCCGGCACCACGTCACCGCGCAGCCGGACTTCGTGCGGGCGCTGGCGATCGAGGCCGCGGGCGCGCAGGACCGGTTCTGGGAGATGCACGACGCGATCTCCGAGCAGCGCGACGAACCGGACGCCCGGTTGCTGCGCGGACTCGCGCGCCACCTCGGCCTGGACGTGGAGCGGTTCGTCCGCGACGTGCGCACCTACGCCCACCTGGGCCGCATCGAGGACGACAACCTCGACGCCGACACCGCCTCGCTGCCGGACCAGGCCGTGTTCTACGTCGACGGGCGCAGGCTCGAAGGACCCGCCAACTCGTGGAACATCACCCGCACCGCCCGGCTCGCCCGGTGACCCGACCGAGGAGGTCGCGAGCCGACCCGCCCGACGAATCAAGCCGTCTTCCTGTCAGCGGCGAAGCCGCTGAGCTGACGACCACCAGAGCAACGAGACCACCCGCGGGTTCTCAGCTGGTTCCTCGCGAGGACAGCGTTTTCGCCTGTGGCGGAGCCACCGGTGAAAACGATCCCGCAGCGAGGAAGCAGCTGAGGTTCCGCCACCCCAGCACCACGCAGCAAGAGTTCGAAGGCAAAGGAAGGCCCGGTATGACCACGCCCGTCGGGTTCACGCTCGTGCAGCTGCGCTACTTCGTCACCGCGGCCGAGCACGGCTCGATGACCGCCGCCGCCGACGAGCTGCGCATCGCGCAGTCGGCGGTCTCCTCCGCGGTCGCCAACCTGGAGCACGAGCTGCGGCTGCAGCTGTTCATCCGGCACCGGGCGCGCGGCCTCACCCTCACCTCCGCCGGGGAACGGCTGCTGCAGCAGGCCCGCGACCTGCTGACCCGCGCCCGCGACGTCGAGGCGGAAGCCCGCGGCAGCGGCGGGGCCCTCACCGGGCCGGTGGCGATCGGTTGCTTCGTGACGCTCGCGCCGTACTACCTGCCCGCCCTGTTCGCCGCCTGCGACCGGCACTGCCCGGACGTCGAGCTGACCGTGGTGGAGGACGAGGCCGAACACCTGCACCAGGCGCTGCGCACCGGGCGCATCGACTTCGCGCTCACCTACGGGCTGGGCACGCCCACCGATGCCGACCTGCGGCGGGAGACGATCGACCTGGCGCCGGCGCACGTGATCGTCCCGGCCGGGCACCGGCTCGCCGACCGGGAGGCGGTGGACCTCGCGGAGCTGGCGGCCGATCCGATGGTGCTGCTGGACCTGCCCTACAGCCGCGACTACTTCCGCGAAGTGGTGGCGTCCTCGGGGACCGCGCCGGACGTGCGGTACCGGAGCCGGAGCTACGAGACGGTGCGCTCCCTCGTCGCGCAGGGCCTCGGGTACTCGATCCTCAACCAGCGGCCGCGGACCGCGCAGACCTACGGCGGCGGCGAGGTCGTCGCGCTCGACCTGCTCGGCGAGCGCCCGCCGCTGGAAGTGACGATCACCTCGGTCGACGGCGTGCGGCAGACCGCGCGCGCCCGCGCCGTCATGGACCTGTTGCGGGACGCGCGCTAGCGACCGCGGCCGGAAACGCGCCCGCAACGGCGCCGGAATCCCCCCGAGGTCATCAGTTCTTCAGCTCACGCGCAGCGAAAACATCTATTGGACGAATCCTCGCCCCCGGCGTCAGTCTGGTCCGCACCGCGCCGCCCGACCAGCGCGGCTCCCCCACCCCGACGCCTGGAGGCGCGCATGGCGACCTCGCACCACAGCCCCGCCGCTCCGGACGCCCCGAGCCCCGCCGGACTGCGCCGCAGCGTCGCCGCAGGCGCCGTCGGCGTGTTCGTGCACTGGTTCGACTGGGCCGCCTACGCCTACCTCGCCGACACCGTCGCGACCGTGTTCTTCCCCGCGGAGAACAGCACCACCGGGCTGCTGGCCGTGTTCGGCGTGTTCGCGGTGTCCTTCGGGATCCGCCCGCTCGGCGCCGCCGTGTTCGGTCCGCTGGGCGACCGGATCGGGCGGAAGCGGACGCTGTCGCTGGTGATCTTCCTGATGTCCGGGGCGACGCTGGCGATCGGCCTGCTGCCCGGGTACGCGTCGATCGGGATCGCCGCGCCGGTGCTGCTGGTGGCGCTGCGCCTGGTGCAGGGCTTCGCCGCCGGTGGCGAGTTCGGCAGCGCGGCCAGCTTCCTCGCCGAGACCGCGCCGCGCCGCCGCCGCGGGTTCGGGGTCAGCTGGCTGGAAGTCGGTTCGCTGCTGGGATTCCTCGCCGGTTCGTTCGCGTTCCTGCTGCTGTCGGTCGGCTTGGACGCGGCGCAGCTCACCGAGTGGGGCTGGCGCATCCCGTTCCTCGTCTCCGCACCGCTGGGCATCATCGGCTTCATCATCCGGAACAAGATCGAGGACACCCCGGAGTACCGGGCGCTGGAGGCCGCCGACACCGTGCCGCGCAGCCCCGCCCGCGAACTGCTGCGCACCCACCGCCGCGAACTGCTGCAGGCGGCCGGGCTGATGACGGCGATGCACGTGCCGTTCTACGTGGTGCTGACCTACCTGGTCACCTACGAGACCGATCACCTCGGGCACTCGGCGGGCAGCGCCGGGCTGCTGTCCACCGCGATCTCGCTGCTGGGGCTGGTGCTGGTGCCGCTGTTCGGCGGGCTCTCGGACCGGGTGGGGCGCAAACCGGTGTTCATCGGGGCGACCGGCGGGCTGCTCGTGGTGGCCACGCCCGCGTTCCTGCTGATGCGGACCGGGATCGTCGGGACGTGGATCGCGGGGCTGCTGCTGGGCGCGTGCCTCGCGGCGATCCTCGGCACCTACGCGGTGTGGTCCGCGGAGATCTTCCCGACGCGCACCCGGCAGAGCGGCCTGTCCATCGGCTACAACGTCACCGCCGCGCTGTTCGCCGGGACGGTGCCGTACGTGCTGACGGTGCTCATCTCCGCGACCGGCAGCACGCTGGTGCCGGGGCCGTACATGATGATCTTCGCGGTGGGCGGGCTGGTCGCCGCCCTGACGTTGCGGGAGACCGCCGGGACCGCGCTGCTGCGCGCCGAGGACCTCTCCCCCGCCGCCGATCCGGACGCCGAACCCGCCCGCATCTGACGAACCGATCCGGCGCAGCTGCAACATCTGTTGGACAGAACTCACGGCGTCTTCGAGGATTTCCCCGTGGCAGCGGGAAGAACTCGCGACTGCCGGTCGAAGGAGGTCGCAATGTCGAGGGAACGGACCGAGGTGGTGGTCGTCGGCGCCGGCCAAGCGGGCGTGGCGATGAGCGAGCACCTCGGCGAGCACGGCGTGCCGCACGTCGTGCTGGAACGGCACCGCATCGCTGAGCGGTGGCGCACCGAGCGGTGGGACTCGCTGGTCGCCAACGGACCCGCGTGGCACGACCGGTTCCCCGGCATGGAGTTCGCCGGGATCGGTCCGGACGAGTTCGCCACCAAGGACCAGGTGGCCGACTACTTCGCCGACTACGCCGCGAAGATCGGCGCACCGGTGCGGTGCGGGGTCGAGGTGACCTCGGTGCGCAAGAACGCCGGTGGGCCCGGATTCCGGGTCGAGACCTCGGACGGTTCGATCGACGCCCGGTTCGTGGTGTCCGCGACCGGCCCGTTCCAGCGGCCGGTGATCCCGCCCGTGATCCCCGCCGACGCCGGGCCGGTGCAGCTGCACTCCAGCGGCTACCGCAACCCGGAGCAGCTGCCGGCGGGCGCCGTGCTCGTGGTGGGGTCCGGTTCCTCGGGCGTCCAGATCGCCGACGAGCTGCGCCGGTCCGGGCGCCGCGTGCTGCTGTCCGCCGGTCCGCACGACCGGCCGCCGCGCCGCTACCGGGGCCGGGACTTCTGCTGGTGGCTGGGCGTGCTCGGGCTGTGGGACGCGGACACGCCGCCGCAGGGCGCGGCGCACGTGACCATCGCGGTCAGCGGCGCGCGGGGCGGGCACACCGTGGACTTCCGGGCGCTGGCCCGCACCGGCATCGAACTCGTCGGCCGGACCGAGTCCTACGTGGACGGTGCCGTGCGCTTCGCGCCGGACCTGGCCGCGAACATCGAGCACGGCGACGCCCAGCACCTCGCGCTGCTGCGCGCCGCCGACGAGCACGTCGAGCGCAACGGGCTCGACCTGCCCCCGGAACCCGAGGCGCACGTGCTCGGGCCGCTGCCCGCCGCCGCCACGGACCCGCGCCGCGAGCTGGACCTCTCCGAGGTCGGCTCCGTCGTGTGGGCCACCGGGTTCGCCGCCGATCACGACTGGCTGCAGGTCGACGCGTTCGACGAGCACGGGCGGCCCGACCAGCGGCGCGGCGTGTCCGCGGAACCCGGCATCTACTTCCTCGGCCTGCCGTGGCTGTCGCGGCGCGGGTCGAGCTTCATCTGGGGCGTGTGGCACGACGCCCGCTACGTCGCCGACCACATCGCCACCCAGCGCGGCTACCTCGCGCAGCACGCCGCCGCGCTCACCGCCGACCACGACAGCCGAAGGAGCCGATGATGACCACGAATCCGCCGATCGTCGCGGGTGGCCACACCCGGATCAGGCCGTTCAACACCCGGGACACCTACCCGGAGCAGGACCTGGACAACGACCTGTGCCAGGCCGTCGTCGCCGGGGACACCGTGTACGTGCGCGGGCAGATCGGGCAGGACCTGGACACCAGCGAGTCCGTCGGCATCGGCGACGCCGCCGCACAGGCCGAGCAGGCGATGGCCAACATCGCGATGCTCCTCGACGAGGCCGGGGCCCGGATGGAGCACCTGGTGAAGCTGACGATCTACCTGGTCGACCCGCGCTACCGGGAAGCGGTGTACCGCACCGTCGGGCGCTGGACCCGCGGCGTGCACCCCATCTCCACCGGGGTCGTGGTCTCCGCGCTGGCCCGGCCGGAATGGCTCGTCGAGATCGACGCGATCGCCGTGCTCCCGGGAGGTGCGCGATGACGTTCTCCGTGCTCGGCACCGACGGCCGCGGCGCGGTCGGGATCGCCGTGACCTCCTCCAGCCCCGCCGTCGCGGCCCGCTGCATCCACCTGCGCGCCGGAGTGGGCGGCGCTTCTTCGCAGAACGTGACCGATCCGCGGCTGGGCCCGGCGCTGCTGGACGCGCTGGAGTCCGGGGCCGGGGCGCAGGCCGCGCTGGACTCGGTGGTGCGCGGGCGCGAGTCGGTCGAGCACCGGCAGCTCACCGTGCTGGAACCGGGTGGTGGCGGTGCCGCGCACTCCGGGGCCGCGTCGCTGGGCGTGCACCGGCACCGCGTCGAACCGGGCGTGGTGGCGGCCGGGAACATGCTGGCGGCGCCCGAGGTCGTGGACGCCGTGGCCGAGTCGTTCACCGGTGCCACCGGCGAGCTGGAGCAGCGGCTGCTGACCGCGCTCGAAGCGGGCCTGGCCGCCGGCGGCGAGGCCGGTCCGGTGCGCTCGGCGGGGCTGTCGGTGGTCCGCGAGGTGTCGTGGCGCGAGACCGACCTGCGCATCGACTGGAGCGACACGCCGATCGCGGATCTCCGCGCCCTGCTGGAGATCTGGCTGCCGCAGCGCGACGACTACGTGACCCGCGCGCTCGACCCGACGGCCGCGCCGTCCTACGGCGTGCCGGGGGACGAGTGATGACCGGCGCGAAGCAGGCGGCCGCGGGCCGGGTCGCCGCGGACGCCGACCGGCTGATCCGGCTCTCCGAGCAGCTGCACGCCCACCCGGAGACGGCGTGGCAGGAGCACCGGTCGGCGCGCTGGGTCGCCGAATCCCTGTCCGAAGCCGGATTCGACGTCACACCGGGCTACCTCGGGCTGGAGACCGCGTTCCTGGCGACGTTCGGCAGCGGCCCGTTCCGGCTCGGCCTGTGCGCCGAGTACGACGCGCTGCCCGGGCTCGGCCACGCCTGCGGGCACAACCTGATCGCCGCGATCACCGTCGGGGCGGCGCGGGCGCTGGCCCCGCTGGCGGATTCGGCCGGGCTGACCATCGAGGTGTACGGCACGCCCGCCGAAGAAGGCGGCGGCGGCAAGATCGAGATGCTGGAGCGCGGCGCGTTCGCCGGGCTGGACCTGGCGATGATGGCGCACCCCGCGCCGGTGGACGTCGTGGCGGCGGAACCGTTCGCGGTCTCCCACTCGCACGTGTCCTACCAGGGGAAGTCCGCGCACGCGGCGGCCTACCCGGAGCAGGGCGTCAACGCCGCCGACGCGTTCACCGTCGCCCAGGTCGCGATCGGCCTGCTGCGCCAGCAGCTGCCGCACACGGTGCGGGTGCACGGCGTCCTGACCAACGGCGGCGAGGCGCCGAACGCGATCCCGGCGCGCACCGAGGGCCGCTGGTACGTGCGGGCGGAGAGCCTCGCCGAACTCGCCGACACCGAGGAGAAGGTGCGGCGCTGCTTCGAAGCGGGCGCGCACGCCACCGGCGCCGCGCTGGAGATCGTGCCGGAGAGCAAGCCCTACGCGGAGTTCCGCACCTGCCGCCCCGCCCTGGACGCGTACGCGCGCAACGCCGAGCGCCTCGGCCGTGGCAGCGACCCGGATCCGGTGGCGCGGCGGATGAACCGCGCATCCACCGACATGGGCAACGTGTCGCAGGTGGTCCCGGCGATCCACCCGTACGTCGGGATCGGTTCGCTGCCCGCGCTGAACCACCAGCCCGAGTTCGCCGCGCACTGCGTCGGCGGCGACGCGGAGCGGGCGCTGCTGGACGCGGCCACCGCGCTGGCCTGGACGGCGCTGGACGTGGCCGGGAGTTGAACCGGGCGTCCCGTTCGGCCGCGCGGCCGAACGGGACGGTCACCGGGCCCGCGTCACGCGGACCGCCGGATCAGAGCTGGTAGGCCCACAGCTCGTACACGTTCGCACCGGCGTTGTGCCGGCACTGGTGCGGGAGTGCGGTGCCGCCGCCCCCGCCGTGCGCGTCCGCCCAGGCCTTCTCGCAGGCGGCGGCCGTGTTGTACCACTTGCCGGTGTAGACGTAGCCCTCCGCGGCAGCGGGGGCGGCGGTGGCCAGCAGCAGTCCGAGGCCGAGCGCGGCACCGGTCGCGAGCTTCTTCACTCGTGTTCCTTCCGTTGGTGGGCATGACGGCGCGGCGGCCGGGATCCGGCTGCCTGCGCGGAATGCGGACGGGGTGCGGCGGTGTCGTCGCCCCCCGGTCGCGCGACCTGATCGGCCGCGCGGAGCCCCGGTTCGTCCACCGGGGCGACCTCCGCACCACCAGTCGACCGCACGCGGGGAGCGGATCTCCGCGAGACCGCCGCCGAAAGCGAGCAGTCGAGGGAAACCCCTCCCGTGCGGTGGGAAATCCGCAGCTCGTCGGGGGCGACCCGCCGTCGGGAACGCGTCATGTCCCGCGTCCGGCGGCGCCGTGCTGCTAGGTTCCGCGCATCTCGACCGCGATCTCCAGGGAGCGACACGATGGTCCACCGCCTGACCGGACTCGCCAAGCTCGGTGCCGCCGCCGCGATCGGCGCCACCCTCGCCGGCGGCGTCACCGCCCTCGCCGCGGACTCGTCCGGCGTCGAACCGGCCAACCTCGGGCGGGCGAAGCTCGCCGTGCAGGACTACTACGGCGACCGGGTGGACGCCGACGGGAAGCACCACGCCACCGAAGGCAGCGCCTGGGACCGGCAGCTCGACGCGGCCGTCGCCGACGCCGAGGCCCACCTGCGGCAGCGGCTCGCCGAGGGCGTGCCGAACCCGGCGATCGTGCTCGACATCGACGACACCTCGGAACTGACCTACGGGTGGGAGGCCGACAACGACTTCGGCTTCGACGAGGAGAAGCAGCGCGAGGCCATCGACGACGCCGAGTTCGAACCGATCCGGCAGACCCGGGAGCTCGCCGACTGGGCCGCGGCGCACGGCGTGCGGGTCTACTTCCTCACCGGGCGCGGCGACGACCTGGAGAAGGCCTCGCTGCGCAACCTCGCCGACGAGGGGTTCCCGGAACCCGCCGGAGCGTTCTTCAAGCCGACCACCGAGGCGCCCGACCACCTGCCGTGCGGGCTGGACTGCAGCACCGTGGAGTACAAGTCCGCCACCCGCGCGCACATCGAATCGCTCGGCAACACGATCGTGCTGAACCTCGGCGACCAGGACAGCGACCTGCAGGGCGGCCACGCCGAAAAGCCCGTCAAACTCCCGAACCCGATGTACTACCTGCCCTGATCAGCAGCTCGGATTCCTGTTGCCCGGGGGCGAGTCGGCGCCCTCGAACTCGCCCGGCGGGCTTCGTCGATCGCTCGTCGGCGGCGGAGCCGCAGAGCTGCCGACCACCCGGGCATCCGGATCGCCCGCGGATTCTCAGCGGTTCCCTCGCGAGGACGGGGATTTCGCCGTGCACGTGCCCGGTGCACGAGAAACCGATCCCGCAGCGAGGGAACCGCCGAGGTTCCGCTATCCCAGTGCTACCCGGCAGAAGCAGCGAGACGGGCAGTGAGCAGCGGAAGGCCCCGACTCAAGCGGCCTGGCGCTTCTTCTCCTTCTGCTCCTTGCTCGCCTTGCGCCCGGCCTGGACCGAGACCCAGACGACCAGGGCCAGCGTGAGGTAGAGCGCGTAGTCGTCGATCATCAGCACGAAGTCCACGGCGTGCTGCCCGATTCCGTAGCCGAGCCCGGCGACGAGGCCCGCCATCAGCCCGGCACCGATCGCGTCGAAGATCAGGAACCGGACGAGGCCCATCCCGCTGACGCCGGCGACCGCGAACACCGCGGGCGCGGGGATGCCGGGCAGCGCCGCGGCGATGATGACCAGCGGCATCGCCCAGCTCGGCCAGGACCGGACGCGGGCCACGAACCGCTTGCCGAACTCGCCCGGCGCCCACATCTGGATGATCTTCTCGCCCCAGCGGCGCCCGGCGAGCCAGAACAACCAGTCGAACTTGACCATGCCGAACACGCCCGCCGCGACGACCAGCCACAGGTCCAGCTCACCGATGCGGGCGAACGCGGCGCCCGCGCCGATCGCGGAGAGGCTGCCGGTGACCGCGCTCAACCCCAGCGGGTGCGAGGCCAGCAGGAACGGGCGGAACGGCATCGAGGCCATCATCAGCAGCACGACGCCGAAGGTGGCGAACACGAGGAACTTGTCGCCGCGGGACATCGGGTGCTCCCACGGCATCGCGTCGCGCCACTGCTGCTGGGCTTCGGCGAGCTCTTCCGGCGTGTAGTCCTTGCTGCGCCAGCGGAACCGCTTCTTCGCGGCGGGCGCGTCGACCCGGTCCTCCGCGATCGTGCCGATCTCGGCGGTCGTGCCGGTCGTGCCGGTCTCGGCGGTCGTGGCGGTGGTGCCGGTCGTGGCGGTGGTGCCGGTCGCGGTGGTCGGGTCCCCGTTCGGCCCGGGCTGCGCGCCCTCGTGGTCGATGCCCGTCATGTCTCTCCCTCTGGATGGCTTGCCCCCTCGACGAGAAGAGGAGGTCGTCTGCCGTGCGGCCCCGGGTGGCTCCCGGGTCCGTCGCGAATCGGCGAACCGACCAGCGCGCCTCGTCGGAGAGCAGTGTCCAACCATGCCGCAGCGGCAGGGAAAGCCTCCTGGCCCGAGGTGTGTCCGCGATCACCCCGAGCCGGGGGTGCGCGGTGCCGCCTGGCAGCATCGGCAGCGGACTACGGGAGGTTCGGACGTGGACGAGGCACCGGCCCCGCTGGGGGCGCGCTATCCGGTCCCGGCCGGGGAGATGCTGCTGCACCGCTCCGGTAGCGGCGGCCCGCCCGCGGTGTTCCTGGCCGGTGGCGGGATGTCCGGGCTGCACGGACTGCGCCTGCACGAGCAGGTCGCCGAGTGCACGACCAGCGTGCTGGTGGACCGCCTCGGCCTCGGCTGGAGCGATCCGGTGGAGCTGCCGCGCAGCGGCACCCGCGTCACCGACGACCTGCGCGCGCTGCTGCGGGCGGCGGACGTGCCGGGGCCGCGCGTGCTGGTCGGGCACTCGCTGGGCGGGCTGTACGCGCGGCTGTACGCGAAGCGGTTCCCGGACGAGGTCGCCGGGCTGGTGCTGCTCGACCCGACGCACGAGGAGATCGTGCAGCGCCTGCCCACCGAGGCCGCGCAACGGCTCCGGGCGTGGACCACCGACGTCGAGCTGCCCGCCGACCGGCTGACCGCGATGCGGGACGCGTACCGGGCCGCGGTCGGCCGGGCGCTCGCCGACTGGCCTACCGAGGTCCGGGAACCGCTGCTGGCCCGGGGGTTCGGCCCGGCCGCGCACCTCCGGTCGTTGCGCGAATCGATGAACCTGCCCGAGTTGTTCCGGGAGGTCCGGGAAGCCGGTCCCGATCCGGATCTGCCGCTGGTGCTGGTCTCGGCGATGGGGTCCGACGCGTTCGCCGACGAGCTGTCCCCGCCGGAGGCCCGCGCCTCCGCCGCCGAAGCGGCCCGCGCCAAGCACGAGCTCTACGCCGACTTCACCGCCGCGCTCCCCCGCGCCGAGCTCCGCCGCCTGGACGACGTCGGCCACTCCGGTCTCGTCTGGTCCCGGCCGGACGCCGCGGCGCGCGCGGTCCGCGACGTCCTGGCGCGCTGATCCGGCGTCAGTCGAGGACCTCGGTGCTGGTCTCCGGGGCCCACAGCCAGCAGATCGCGGCACCGAGGAACAGGACCACGACGCAGCCGCCGAGCGCCACGTCCATGCCGTAGGCGTCGGCGACCAGCGGCAGCAGGAACGTGCTCGCCGCGGAGCCGATCCGGCTGGCGGCGACGGCGAGCCCCACCCCGGACGCGCGCAGATCGGTCGGGAACAGCTCCGGCGGGTACACGAACTCCAGGTTCACCGCGGCGGCCAGCACGAACGCGAACGCGGTGAACAGCACTACCGAGGTGGCCGGCCCACCGGAGAACAGCGTCAACCCGGCCAGCAGCACGCCGCCGAGCACGAACGACCCGATCAGGAACAGCCGCCGCGAGATCCGGTCGATGAGGGCGAGCCCGACGACGGCTCCGACGAGCAGGAACCCGTTGTACAGCGCGCCCGCGCCGAGTTCCCCGGTGACGCCGAACGCGGCCATCACCTGCGGCGAGAAGGTGCCGAGGGCGAAGAACGGCACGACCTGGCACACGTAGAACACGGCGCCGACGGTGGTGCGCCGCCGGTGGGCCGGGCCGAACAGGGCGCGCAGGCCGCGGCGGCCGGTGCTCGGCGGGGCGGTCGGCGGCAGCACGTCCGGGCCGAGGTGGCGGCGCACGGCGGCCGCGGCCGCGGCTTCCCGCCCGTGCCGGACCAGCCACAGCGGTGATTCGGGGATCCCGAACCGGAACCCGGCCACGAGCAGCGCGGGCACGGCGCTGACCACCAGCATGGAGCGCCAGGCGTCCGGGCCGAGCCCGGTGAGCAGGAATCCGGCCAGGTAGGCGAACACGTACCCGGCGGCCCAGGCGACGGCGAGCAGGCTCATCAGCCTGCCGCGGTACCGCACCGGCGCGTGCTCGGTCACCAGCGACTTGCTGACCACGTAGTCGGCGCCCAGCACGATCCCCAGCAGCAACCGCAGCACCAGCAGCTGGCCGGGCGTCTGCACGAAGAACTGCACCAGCGACAGCACCGCGAACACCGGCATGTTCCAGGCGAAGATCCCGCGCCGCCCGATGCGGTCGGCGATCGGGCCGACGAGGACGGCGCCGGCGAACAGGCCGACCAGCGTCGCCGCGCCCAGCAGCCCCTTCCACAGGGCGGTGAGTCCGAGCGACTCCCCCGGCGGCGGCGATGACGATCCCGATGATGCCGAGGATGAACCCGTCGCTGAACTGCCCGCCGGTGCCGGACACGGCCACCCGGAGGTGGAAGCGGGTCAGCGGCGCGTCTTCGTAGGCGCAGGTGGTGGTGCTCATGCGTCACCTCCGCCGTCGCGGAGCCGACCGGTGGCGGTCTCGTAGCCTTCGGCGGCGGACAGCTCGACCCAGCGGTCCAGCGCGCCGGTCAGGTTCCGCTCCCGGTGCGGGCCGTCCCAGGCCAGACCGTCGACGCAGCGGCGGGCGAAGGTGGTGGCGGCGGCGGTGAGGTCGTCGAAGGTGCCGGTGAGCGCGTCGAGCACCACCGGCTCCATCACGTTGAGCTCCAGTTCCCCCGCGGCGACGGCGCATTCGACCGCGTGCCCGTGGCCGCGCACCCGGTAGCTGAGCTGCATCACGTATTCGGAGACCACCGGGTTGACCTTGGCGGGCATGATCGACGATCCGGCCTGCACGGCCGGGATGGTGAGGTCGCCGAACCCGCCGCGCGGGCCGGAGGACAGCAGCCGGATGTCGGCGGCGATCTTCGCGGTGGTGAGGGCCGCGCGGGTCCCGGCCGCGGCGATCTCGGCGTACGGGTCGAAGTGCGCGAGCGCGTCGAAGCGGTCCGCGGCGGCGGTGATCGGGCGTCCGGTGAGCTCGGCGAGTTCCGCGGCGCACCGCTCGCCGAACCCGTCGGGGGCGCCGATGCCGGTGCCGACCGCGGTGGCCCCGATCGGCACGGCGTGCAGGCCCGCGGCGGAGTTCTCCAGCCCGGTCGCGACGCGGTCGACGGCGGCCGCGTGGGCGCGGTGGCTGTCCCCGGCGGTGAGGCGCACCGCGTCCTGCAAGCAGGTGCGGCCGAGGTGCGGGGTCTCGTCGAACTCGGCGGCCTTGCACCGGAACGCGGCGGCGAGTTCGCGCAGCGCCGCGACGGGTTCCGCGACCAGTTCCAGGATGGTCAGCGCCATCGCCGTCGGATAGGTGTCGTTGGTGGACTGCGAGGCGTTGACGTGGTCGTTCGGGTGCACCGGCAGCCCGGCGATCGCGCTCGCCCTGGCCGCGATCACCTCGTTGGCGTTCATGTTCGCGGTGGTCCCGCCGCCGCCGTGCACCAGCGGGGTCGGGAACTGGTCGGCGTGCCCCCCCGCGATGATCTCCTGGCAGGCGGTGCCGATGGCCGCGCACCGGGCCTCGTCGAGCACGCCCGCGGCGAGGTTGGCGCGGGCGGCGGCGAGCTTGACCCGCGCGTAGTGGCGCACGAACGGCGCCAGGTCGCCGAAGGTGCGGCCGAGCGGCGGGAAGTTGCGCACTCCCAGCTCGGTCTGGGGCCCGTAGAGCCGGTCCCCGGTGGTGGTGGTTCCCGCGTCGGCGGTCATCGGCCGTCTCACTCTCCTCGTCGAGGGCGAACTGGTCGCTCGCAGCGCGGTCACGCTAAGCCCGGCCACCCGAACGGTCCATCGATGTTGCTGTCCCGACAACGACTGCGAGCAGCTGTACTGGTACTTCGCCGAGAACCGCGGTCACGGTGTTGTCGCTGCGACAACAGGTGGCAGACTCCGGGGATGGACACCGGAGCGGAACGCGTCGCTGCCCTGCTGCTCGCCTTCGGCGCGGGCGGGGCCGGGAACGACCACGGCGTGAGCGATCTCGCACGCGCCGTCGGACGGGAACGCAGCCAGGTCTCCCGGATGCTGAAATCGCTGGAGCGCGGCGGGCTCGTCGAGCAGGATCCGCAGACGAGGCGCTACCGGTTGGGCTGGACGCTGCTGGTGCTCGCCTCCAGCGCCGGGGACGCCGCGCTGCTGCGCGCCGCCCGGCCCGCGCTGCGCGGCATCGTCGCGCGCACCGGCGAGGTGGCGCTGCTGTCCGTGCAGCGCGGCAACCGGTCGTTCACCGTGCTGCGCGAGGAGTCGAACCAGTCGCTGCGCGCCGGTGGCTGGGTGGGGCGGAGTTCCCCGATGCACTGCACCGCTTCCGGGCGGGCGCTGCTGTTCGACTCCGACGACGACCTCGTCGACGCGCTCACCGAGCAGGACCTGCGGACGCCGATCTCCGGCACCGCCGCGCCCCGCGATCTCCCGGAACTCCTGGAGCGGCTGCGGGCCGAACGCGAGAGCGGGTACGCGGTGGCCGGCGAGGAGGTCGAGATCGGCCTCACCTCGGTGGGCGTTCCGGTGCGGGACCACTCGGGAGCGCTGGTCGCGGCCGTCAACATCTCCGGCCCCACCTCGCGGCTCGTCGGCCGGATCCAGGACTCGGTGCACCGCCTCCGCACCGCGGCCACGGCGATCGAAACCGCCCTGTCCCGCCCCTACCGCCCTTGACCCCGGCAGCGAGCAGGCGGGACCGAAAGAAACCGACGGTAAACGGACACTTGGCACCGCGTGCAGCGGGCAGTGTCCTTTTCCTGTCAGCGGCGCAGCCGCTGAGCAGCGACCACCAAAGCAACTCGCACCGCCGCGGGTTCTCAGCTGTTTCCTCGCGAGGACAGCGTTTTCTCCTGTGGCGGAGCCACCGGTGAAAACGATCCCGCAGCGAGGAAGCAGCTGAGGTTCCGCCACCCACTCCCCCGCCAAAACGAGCAGGACAAGCCTTCTCAGCAGTCCAAGACTGCTCGGATCATTCCTGCTAGTTGCTCTGCCGCTTCGGTGGTGTCGTAGTCGGGGGCGTGCAGGCGTTCGGTGAGGATGGCGTCGATGGCACCGCCGAGCGCGATGGCGGCGGTGCGGGCGTCGACAGTGGTGCCGCGGGCGCGGGCGGCCGCGGCGGCGATGTCCGCGAGCGGGGTCCAGCGTTCGCGCGGGGTGCGTTCGGCGCCGCCGATGCCGTCCGCTTCGACGACCAGCCGCGCGTGCCGCGGGTGGTCCCGCAGGTGGCCGAGGGTGGCGCGGACGTAGGCGGCCGGTCCGTCGGCCGCGCCCGCAGCGTCCACGGCAGCGGCGACCTCGCGGTCGAGGGCGGCGAGCACGGTCTCGTGCGCGGCTCGCACCAGGGCGTCCTTGGCGGTGAAGTGGTACAGCACGGCGGCTTTGGTGATCCCGGCGGCCGCTGCGATGCCGGCCAGGGAGGTGCCCTGGTGGCCGTTCGCCGCGATGAGGTCGATCGTCACGTCGATCAGCTGCTCGCGCCGGACCCGCTCGGTCGGCGTCGGTTCGCGGTCCGGGTCCCGCTTGGTCACCACGCCGCGAAGGTTACCGGCCGGTCCCGCTCACCCGACCGTCCGGTTAGGACGGTGCGGTCATTCCTGCCCTGCTGCGGCGAAGAAGGCGACCATGGCGTGCGGCGCGTCGGGGCCGAACATGAGCCGGTAGGCCTCGGCTCCGTCGGCGGCCGCTTCGGCGCCGCGGGCGAACATGGCCCGCTCGTGCTCGGCGAGCGCGGTCTCGACGTCGCCGGGGTGCGCGGCGAGGGCCGCGCCGAGTTCGGCCCCGTCGAGCATCGCCAGGTTCGCGCCCTCCCCGTTCGGGGCGGCGAGGTGCGCGGCGTCGCCGAGCAGCGTCACGCCGGGCACCCGCTCCCACCGGTGCCCGATCGGCAGTTCGTGCAGCGGCCGCAGCACGGGCGCGGTGTCGGATTCGGTGATGAGCGCGGTGAGTTCCGGCGCCCAGCCGGGGAATTCGGCGGCGATGCGCGCCGCGGCCGCGTCGGCGTCGGTGAAGTCGATGGCGGCGAACCAGTCGCGCGGGTGCTCCAGCGCCACGTAGGTGTGCAAGGTGTCGCCCTTCTCCCGGTGGGCTTGGACGCCCTTGCCGGGCGCGAGCGCCAGCATCGCTCCGCCGCCGACGGCCTTGGCGGCCGCCGGGTGCCGGGTGTCGGCGTCGTAGAGGTAGGTCTCGACGAAGGACCGGCCGGTGTAGCGGGGTTCGGCGCCGGACAGCAGCGGCCGCACCTTCGACCAGGCGCCGTCCGCGCCGACCAGCAGGTCGGTGGTCAGGCCGCCGCCGTCGGCGAACTCGACCTCGTGGCGGCCGTCGCCGAGGGCGCGGGTGGCGGTGACCTTGCTCCCCCAGCGGACGGTGCCCGCCGGGAGCGAGTCGAGCAGCAGCCGCCGCAGTTCGCCGCGCTGCACTTCGGGCCGCCCCCCGGTGCCGTCGTCGGGTTCGTCGAGCAGCACCGCGCCGTCCTGGGCGAGCAGCCGCATGGCCTGGCGCCCGGGCAGCACGAGCTCCCGGAACCGGTCGAGCAGTCCGGCGGCGGCGAGCGCGGGCTGGCCGTTGTGCTCGTGGATGTCGAGCATGCCGCCCTGCGGCCGCGAGTCCGGGGACGGTTCGGCTTCGCAGACGACGGCGGGGATGTCGTGGACGTGCAGCACGCGGGCGAGCACGAGGCCGCCGAGTCCTGCTCCGATGATCGTGACGGGGTGGCACATGGCGGTTCCTCCGGGCTCTCGAACGACCTGGAATGCCATTCCAATATGGAACGACATTCTAGATGTGTCAAGATGGCGGCATGGCCACACGGGAACAGCGGTCGCAGCGGCGCACCGACGGGCTCACCAGGGAACGCATCGTCGAGACCGCCGTCACGCTGCTGGACTCCGCCGGTGAGCGCGGGCTGACGTTCAAGGCCCTGACCGAGCGCCTCGCCACCGGGCCCGGCGCGATCTACTGGCACGTGCCGAACAAGGACGCGCTGCTCGCCGCCGCCACCGAGGCGGTCGTCACCACCGCTCTCGCCACCGGCACCACCGCGGCCACGCCACGGGAGCAGGTGCGGGAGGTCTCGCTCGGGCTGTTCGACGCGATCGACGAGCACCCGTGGCTCGCCGCGCAGCTGACCGCGGAGCTCTCCCGGAATCCGCGCGGAGCCGTCACCCCGCGGATCTACGACAGCTTCGGCAGGCGGGTGCGCGCGCTCGGCGTCCCCGAATCCGGCTGGTTCACCGCGACCTCGGCACTGGTGCACTACGTGCTCGGCGCGGCCGGGCAGAACGCGGCGAACGCGGTGGCCGCCGACCACGAGGTGGACCGGGACGAGTTCCTCGACTCGGTGTCGAGCTCCTGGGAGGCGCTGGACCCGGACGACTTCCCGTTCGCGCGGGCGGTCGCCGACCAGCTGCGCGGCCACGACGACCGGCGGCAGTTCCTCGACGGCCTGGACTTCGTGCTCACCGGCATCACCGCCGGTCGGTGACCCGGACGATCAGGCCGTGAAGGCGGGCGCCGCGGTGCCGAGCAGCGTCGCGGGACCGGCCTGCGGCGTCGGGTGCGCGGAGAAGCCGAGCGGGCTCGCGGGCTCCACCGAGGTGCCCAGCGGCCCGGTGCGGGTGCTCAGCCCGATCGCGGGCTCCGGCAGCGGCAGCACGGCGACGTCCGCGGCGTCGAACCGGCCCAGCTCCCGCACCCAGGTGCACACCCGGGCGAGGTTCACCCGCACCCGCCACGAACCGCCCTCGACGGCCCGGCGGCGCACCGCGGCCACGATGCCCGCCGCCGCCAGGTAGGCGGCGAGGTAGTCGTTGAGCAGGTGCGTCGGCGGCAGCGCGGGCGCACCGCTCGGGCCCCGCCCGGCGGCGAGGTCCCGGACCGCGCCCTCGTCCAGCGCGAAACCGGTGGCGGCGCACGCCAGCTGGTCGAACCCGCCGCGCGCGGCCCACGGCCCGTCCGGGCCCCAGCAGTGCACCTCGGTGGCGACGATCCCCGGATGCCGTTCGGCGAGCTCCGCCGCACCGAAACCGCGGCGCTCCAGTCCCCGGTAGGCCGAGACGAACACGTCCGATTCGCCGGCCAGCGCGTCGAACGCGGCGGCCTGGCCGGGATCGCGCAGGTCCAGGTACGCGTTGCGCTTCCCGCCGCCGGTGAGCGCCAGCATCCCGATCGAGTCGCCCCGGTCCGGCCGGGAGGTGTGCAGCACCTCCGCGCCGAACGTGGCCAGCAGCCGCGCGGCGACCGGCCCGGCGATCACGTGGGTGTCGTCCAGCACCCGCAGCCCGGCCAGCGGGGACCAGTCCGCGGTGTCCCGGCGCGGCGGCAGCGGGCGCGGCTCGGCGTCGGCGATGCGGGTCACCTCCACCACGGGCCGACCCGCCAGGTGCGCGCCGACCGGGTGGGCGCGCCACTCCTGCTCGGTGCGGACGGCGGCCGCGACCCCGCCCGCGCGGACGACGGCTCCCTCCAGTTCGAGCGCGCTCCACCGCCGGGTCGCGGCGGTGATCGCGGCCGCGGTCGGCGGGCAGTCCAGCACCGCGCACACCGCCTCGCGCAGGTGCGGGTAGGTGGAGAGCAGGAACGTCCAGCCGTTCCGCGCCGGGTAGAAGTCGTTCAGCCCGAGCAGTCCCGGGTCGTCGCTGAGCAGGTGCGGCCGCACCCCGTTGACGGTCGCCAGGAACGGCGCGCGCAGCTGGTCGAACGCGCCGGCCGCGGTCGTGGTGACCTGCTGCGGCGGCGCGCCGCGGTCTTCGTCGGCGGCGGCCACCTCTCGCCCGAACGCCACGATCGCGGCCGCGGCGGAATCGGCGAGCCGGTGCACCGAGGGGCCGATCGGGTCGGAGCCGGTGATCGAGGTGGTGGAGGCGGTGCGCGGCTCGCCGCCCGCCAAGGTCCGCGCCAGGTCGTCCGCGATGGCGGTGGGCTGCATCCAGGTCATGGTCCGAGGATGCGGTCCGCGGGCCGACGCGACGGTGGACTGCGGATATCCGAAGCGGCTGCGGATATCCGGATACCCTCGGCCGCGTGCCGGACGCCCATGCGCACCGCGGCGTGGAGCGCGTGGACCGGGTCCTGGACCTGGTCGCGCGCTCGACCGAGCCGCCGACGCTCACCGAGATCTCCCGGTCCCTCGGCCTGCCCCGCAGCACCGCGGCCGACGTGCTGCGCGAGCTGCGCGCCCGCGGCTACCTGCGTCTGGTCGGCCGCGGCCACGTGCTGGGCAGGCGGTTGCAGGTGCTGGGGCTGCTCGCCGGGTCGGGGCCACCGTCGCCCGTCGAGCACGACCGGCTGGAGGAGCTGAGCCGCCTCGCTCGCGCCCCGGTGGCATCGGCGGTGCTGGTGGGCGGCGAGGTGCTCTACCTGGACCACGCCGGTCCGCGCGCGCCCGCGCGGCTGCAGGCCGTCGCCGACGAGCACCGGCCGCGCCCCGCGCTGCGCACCGCGGCCGGACGGCTGCTGCTGGCGTTCGCCGGGGACGCCGAGCGCGCGTCGGTGCTGCGCGCGGTGGCCGCGGACGACCCGGAGGCGGTGGCCGCGTTCGAGCGGGAACGCCCGGCGATCGAGCGCGCCCGGCTGGCCCGCAGCGACGGCCTGGCCGATCCGTCGATCCGCGCGATCGCGGTGCCGGTGGTCGAGGACCGGCAGGTGACCGCGGCGCTCGTGCTGTTCGGTCCCCGCCCGCGCACGCCCGGCGCGCCCGCCCCGTCCGCGCAGCTCGCCCTGGAACGCGCCGCCGCCCGGGTCGCCGCCGCGCTCTGACCGACCGTTTGCCGATGCCCCGCCACGGGCAGTCGGGAGGTGGCGGTCGCGCCTGCGGCTCCGTACTCGTCAGCACCGGAACAGTTGACCCGCGCGGGGCATCGGCACCGCCGCGGGGCCGGGTGGTCGTCCTCGCGCGGACGGCGGTTCCACTGCGGGCGGGCCCGCCGCAGAGGTCGATACCGCGGCGGGAACGCCCCGCCGGCACGAATTCACGGCCACGGCAGGAGGTTCCGGTGGTGCACCAGCTGGTTCGCGGCGCGTTGGCCGGAGCGGCCGGGACGACCGCGTTGAACACGACGACCTACCTGGACATGGCGGTGCGCGCCCGGCCGAGCAGCAGCAGCCCGGAGCGGACGGTGCAGGAGGCCGAGCACCACCTGGGCGCGTTGCCCGGCGGTGAGTCGGCGGTGCGCAATCGCCGCTCCGGGATCGGCGCGCTGCTCGGCATCGGCGCCGGACTGGGGGTGGGCGCCGCCTACGGCTGGGCTCGGGCGATCTGGCCGCGCGCGCCGCTGCCGCTGATGGCGGTCGCCGCGGGCCTCGCGGCGAACGCGGGCAGCACCGCGCCGATGGCGGTGCTCGGCGTGACCGACCCGCGCGAGTGGACCGCGCAGAGCTGGGCGATGGACCTGGTCCCGCACCTCGCCTACGGCGCCGTCACGGCCCTCACCTTCGAGGCGTTCCGCTGGACGAGCTCGCCGAGGCCGAGGAGCGCCGCCGCGTTGCCCGCGCAGAACCGGTGCCGGTCCTCCTCGTCGGTGAACTCGTCGAAGAAGAGCCCGAGCTGCGCGGCGGTGGGCCGCTGGAACGGGTAGTCGGTGGAGAACACTAGTTTGTCCACTGTGGTCACTTCGAGGGCGTGCCGCAGCAGCACGGGTTCGAGCATCCCGGAGCAGGTGAGGTGGAAGTGCTCCCGGACGTACTCGGAGACCGGTCGCGGCAGTCCGGCCGCGGCGGACAGCGCATCGGCGCGGCTGAGCCAGAACGGCAGCAGCTCGCCCCAGTGCCCGAGCACGATCCGCAGCCCGGGGAACCGGTCGAAGGTGCCGCGCAGCACCAGCCGCAGCGCCGCGGTCCCCGCGTCCACGTGCCAACCCCACCCGTAGGTGGCCAGGCCGAGCCCGACGGCGTCCCCGAGCCCGGCGCACGCGACTGCGCGCACGTCGCGCGGGGGCGGCCCGGGGTGCAGGAACAGCGGCAGCCCCAGTTCTTCGGCGGTGGCGAACAGCTCGTCGTGCCGCGGGTCGTCGAGCGGCACGTCCCCGGCACGGCCGTGCACCACCGCGCCGACGAGACCCGATCCCGCGGCGCGACGCAGTTCCGCGGCGGCGGCCGCGGGGGCGACCACGGGCAGCGTCGCGAAGGCGCGGAACCGGGTGGGATGCCTGCGCACCGCGTCGGCGGCGACGTCGTTCGCGTCGCGGCACAGCGGAACGGCCGCCGCCGCGGGCAGCGCGCCGGTGCCGGGCGGGTTCGCCGGGGACAGCACCTGCACGTCGATGCCCCGCGCGTCCATGTCCGCGATCCGCGCCTCGCCGAGGTCTTCCAGGCGCGCCGCGAGGTCGCCGTGCTCGCTCAGCGCCAGCGCGTCGTCGCGCAGGCCCGCGGGCCGCGCCCGCAGCGCGGCGGTCGCGGCGGGCAGGTCCCAGTGCTCCTCGACCGCGATCACGGTTCCCCCGCCGGTCACCACGGCACGGTCTTCCCGAAGCGGTCCAGGTAGGCGATACCCGGTTCGCCCAATCTGGACAGGAGCACGTCCACCAGCAGCGGCGCGCTCTCCTCGACGGTGTAGGGCGCGTCGGGCCCGCCGAGCGCGGTGCTGATCCAGCCGGGCGCGAGCAGCAGGAACGCCCGCCGCGATGCCGGGTCCCTGGCGGCGAGACCGCGCACGAACATGTTCAGGGCGGCCTTGCTGCCCCGGTACAGCTCGCGGGATCCGGTGGTGGCGTTCGCGATGCTGCCCTGCCCGGAGGACATCGCACCGACGAGCCCGTCCGGGGCGACGAGGTCGGCGAGCGCGTCGAGCACCCGGGCGGGGCCGAGCGCGTTCGTCACCATCACGTCGACGAAGTCGGCGGTGCGGACCCGGCCGATCGGGGTGCGCCCGTCGTCGGTGGTGCCCGCGTTGACGAACAGCACGTCGAGCCGGGTCCCGGCGAGCCGGTCGTGCAGGTCGGGCAGCCGCTCGGGTTCGGTGACGTCGAGCCGTTCCACCCGCACCCGCCCGTCGGAGCGCTCGGCGAGTTCGTGCAGCGGGGTGCGGGCGGTGGTGTCCCGGACGGTGCCGATGACGTGCCACCCCCGGTCGAGCAGTTCGGCGGCCAGCGCGCATCCGAGGCCGCGGGAGGCGCCTGCGATGAGCGCGGTCGGTCCTCCGTCTCGTGGTGAATCCATGCCGCCGAGCCTGCGCCCGGCTCGGCCCGCAGGCACGCGCCACGGCCGGATTCGTAGGATTCCGCTCATGACGGCACCCGTGGTGAGCGAATCCGCCGACATGAGCCCCGAAGACGTGCGTCTGCTGCGCGCGCTGCAGATCGGCCCGCGCGCCTCGTTCGCGTCGATCGCGGCGGCGCTCGGCGCCTCGGAGGGGGCGGTGCGCCGCCGCTACCACCGGCTGCGCAGCGAGGGCGTGCTGCGCGTGGCGGGCATCGTCGATCCGGGTGCGCTGGGGCAGACCCGGTGGCTGGTGCGGTTGCGCTGCCGCCCGGGCAGCGCGGCGGCGATCGCCGAGGCGCTCGCGAAGCGGGACGACGTGAGCTGGGTGGCGCTGGGCGCCGCCGGTGCCGAGGTGACCTGCGCGGTGCGGTCCCGGACCCGGGAACAGCGCGAGGACCTGCTGGGCCGCCGGCTCCCGAGCACGGCGGCGGTGCTCGACATCCGCCCGGCGGCGATGCTGCGGCAGTTCGTCGGCGGCCGCGGGCACTACTGGGCGGCGCTGCGCGGGGTGCTGACCGGGCGGGAGGAGGCGGCGCTCGGCTCCACGGGGAACCCGTTCGCGGAAACCCGCGCCGGTGCGGCGGATCCGGTCGAGTTGTCCACTTCGGACGAACGGCTGCTGGCCGCGCTGGCGGCGGACGGCCGGGCCGGTTTCGTGGAGCTGGCGGCGGCCGCGGACCTCACCCCGGGACGCGCGGCCCGCCGGCTGCACGCGCTGGTGGAGCGGCGGGTCGTGCACGTCGACGTGGAGATCGCGGCGGCCGCGCTGGGCCTGCACGCGCGGGCGAACCTGTGGCTGCGGGTGCACCCGTCGGCGGTCAGGGACGTGGGGCGGGCGCTGGCGCGGGAACCGGAGGTCGGGTTCGCCGCGGCCGTGTCCGGGCCGCACAACCTGCACGCGGTGGCGCACTGCCGGACCTTCGACGACCTCTTCGAGTTCACCACCGACCGCATCGGCGCGCTGCCGGGCGTGCAGGACCTGGAGGTCTCGCCGTTCCTCCGGCACGTCAAGCAGGCGGGCACGCTCGTCGACGGCGACCGGCTCGCCGTCCCGGGAGCCCCGCGCGGCTGAACGGGTGTCGGCCGTCGACGGCCGATCACCCGCCCGCCCGGCGAGTTCCGGTCACCGCGGCCCGAAGGAGCGGATCGCGGCCACCGCCCGTTCCTCCACCGCGTCCCGACCGGCCCGCCAGACGGCGACCGCGTCCGATCCGGGCAGTGCCGCGGGCAACGCCGCGGCGACGGCTTCCAGGTGGGCGCGGCGCAGCTCCGCGTTCACGTTGATCTTCGCGACGCCGGCGTCGATGGCGCCCCGGATCTGCTCGGCGGGCAGCCCGCTCGCGCCGTGCAGCACCAGCGGCACCGGCACCGCGGACCGGATGGCGCGCAGCCGGTCCAGGTCCAGCCGCGCGTCCGGGGAGAACCCGTGCACGTTGCCGACGGCGACCGCCAGCGCGTCCACCCCGGTGCGGCCGACGAAGTCCGCGGCCTGCTCCGGCGAGGTCATCGCCGCGGACCGCGCGCCGGTGGAGACGTCCTCGTCCCCGGCGAGCGCACCCAGCTCCCCTTCCAGCCAGGCGCCGTGGTCGTGGGCGATGCGGACGGCTTCGGCGGTCGCCGCCACGTTGTCCTCGTACGGGTCGTGCGAACCGTCGTACATCAGCGAGGAGTAGCCGAGTTCGGCGCACCAGCGCAGTTCGGCCAGGTCCCGCCCGTGGTCGAGGTGGACGCCGACCTCCGCGCCGGTGTCCGCGGCGGCCGTCAGCGCGACGGTCGCCAGCAACCGGCCCGCGTGCCGGAAGTGGCTCGCTCCCGCCAGCAGCAGCACCGGCGACCCGGTCCGCTCCCCCGCTCGCACCACGGCCTGCACCTGCTCCAGGTTGTAGGTGGCGAACGCGCCGAGCGCCCACCCGCCGTCGGCGGCGGCGCGCAGCGCACCGGTCCCGCGGCTCAGCACGCGGCTTCCCGGAGCCTGCGAACCGCGTCGCGCAGCCCGTGCTCGTCGCCGACGTTCCCGGCGAACACGCCGTAGGGCACGCCGGTCGCCGGGCCGGACACCGGTTCCCAGATCGAGGCGGTGCCGGGCAACAGCGTGCCGCGGGACCACGCCCGGCGGATGCCGAGACCACCGGTGGCCACGTCCGAGGAGGTGATGCCGCCCTTCGCCAGCACGAACGCGGGCCGGACCTCGGCAAGAACCGACCGCACCACCGCGACCAGGGCGGCGCTGACGGTGCGGGCGATCTCCAGGCTGTGCTCGGCATCGCGCCCGCCGACCAGCTCGCGGCTGGTGCGCAGCACGACGTCCTCGGCGGCCCCGGCGCGCAGCAGCGCGACGACGCGGGCCGTCAGCTGCGCGATGTGCTCGGCGCAGGCCACCGGGTCGAGCACCCGGGCGACGTCGAGCTCGGCCTCGGTGGTGCGGCCGTCGGCGTGCAGCGCGGCGAGCTGGCGAGTGGTGAGGCCGACGTGCGAACCGACGACCACCAGCCCGCGGCTCGACCGCTCCCGCGGATCGTCCGGGCCCGGCTCGGTGGCGCGCAGGTCCGCCGGGTCCGCGGGCGGGTGCGCGCGCTGGCCGGTGCGCGCCCGCACGAACGACGGCCCGGTGCGGTAGACGAACCGCTTGCCGTCCGCTTCGGCGCGCAGCAGCCCGGCGACGAGCACCCGCAGGTCCTCGTCGGCGGCGGCGTCGGCGACGACCGGCAGGCCCCCGGTGCTGCCGCCGAGGATCCGGGCGACGGCCTCCGGGCCGCCGGTGCGCAGCTCGGCCAGCGGCACGGTCACCACCGAGTCCCGCGGGACCCGGCCGCCGGTCTTCTCCTCGACCCAGTCCCGCAGGTCGGAGCTGCGGTAGCCGAAGGTGCGGTCGCGGGCGAACTCCGTCTCGCCGACCGGCACCATCCCGTCCGCGGTGCGCATCCAGTGCACCGCGTCCACCGTGATCCGCCCGGGTTCGATCAGGGCGGGCACCAGCAGCACACCGTCCACGTCCGCCCCGGCGGCCGCGCTCTCGGCGGCGAGGACGTCGGTCTCCAGCGGGAAGTGCCCGCGCAGCGTCGAATCCCCGCGACTGGCGAAGGCGCAGTCGACGCCGAGCTCCCGGGCGACGTCGAGGGCGGCGCGCGCGATCTCCCGGTTGGTCCGGGCCGCGTCCGGCGGGGCGAGGCTGCGCGTGTTGGTGAGCACGAAGAAGCCCGGGGTGTCCTGCGCGAACGCCCACTCCAGGTCCTCGCGGGTCCAGCCGGTGAGCACCGGCAGGTCCCGGATGCTCTGCGTGCCGGTCGGGTCGTCGTCGAGCACCACCACCCGGCGGCCGGCCGCGACGGCCGCGGTCAGCTCGGCGGCCGGGACGTCCCGCGGTTCGGGGGCGTCGGCGAGCAACCGATCCTGCGAGATCGCCATTTCAGGACTCCAACCCCGTCAGCTCCCGCACGATCGCGTCCCCGACCTGCGCGGTGGAGGCCGTGCCGCCGAGGTCGGGGGTGCGCCCGGCCGGGTTCTGCAGCGCCGCGTCCACGGCGCGTTCGATCAGCGCACCGGCCCGCACGGCGCCCTGGTCCTCGCGGCGGCGCCCCAGCCAGTCGAGCATCAGCCCGGCCGAGAGCACCGCGGCGACCGGGTTCGCGATCCCCTGCCCGGCGATGTCCGGCGCGGAACCGTGCGAGGACTGGAACAGGCCGTGCTCGTCGCCGACGTCCCCGCTGCCGGAGAGCCCGAGACCGCCGACGGTGGCGGCGGCGAGGTCGGAGATGATGTCGCCGAACATGTTCTCGGCGACCAGCACGTCCAGCGACTGCGGGCGCTGCACCTGGTAGGCCGTCATCGCGTCCACGTAGGCGTAATCGCGCTGCACGTCCGGGTACCCGTCGGCGACCGAGTCGAAGACCTCGCGGAAGAACGCGTAGCTGGACAGCACGTTCGCCTTGTCCACGCAGGTCACCTTCGCCGGGCGCGCCGGGTTCGCGGCGTGCCGGGAGCGGGCGAGCTCGAAGGCCTGGCGCACCACCTTCTGGGTGCCCCGCCGGGTGATCACGATGGTGTCGGTGGCGACCTCGCCGCGCACGTTCGTCCCGCCTTCGCGGGAGGCGTAGAGGCCTTCGACGTTCTCCCGCACCACCACGTAGTCGATGCCGTCACCGCGGGTCAACGGCTGCGGCAGCGCCGGGATCGAGTGCACCGGGCGGATGCCGGCGTACAGGTCGAGGCCGAAGCGCAGCCGGAAGATGACGTCGCCGTTGACCTCGCGGCCGTCCGGGTGGCGCGCCTCGGGCAGGCCGATGGCGCCCATGTAGATGGCGTCCGCGGCGGCGCAGGCCGCGTACTGCTCGTCGGGCATAACGACCCCGGTGCGCTGCCAGCGCGCGGCGCTCGCGTCGAGCTCCTCGAAGTCCAGCCCCAGCCCGCCGAGTTCGGCGGCGGCCTCGGCGACCTTGAGCGCCTCGGCGGTGGTCTCGGGTCCGATCCCGTCGCCGCCGAGCACGGCGATCCGGTAGGTGGTCATGCGATTCCCCTTCGGTAGCAGCGAATTCGGTGCTTCACAGCAGGACCCACAGCAGGCTCACCCCGGCCATCGAGGTCACCGACAGCACGGTGTGGCTCAGCGTCCACACCCGCAGGTTCTGGCCGACGGTCAGGCCGAAGTACTCCTTGCTGAGCCAGAAACCGGCGCTGTTGACGTGCAGCAGGAACGAGGATCCCGCACCCGCGGCCAGCACCAGCAGCGCGAGGTGCACCGGGTCGAGCGCGCCGACGCTCGGCGCCACCAGCGTCGCCGCCGTCACGCCCGCCACCGTGGCGGAACCCAGCGCGGCGACGAGGATCGCGGCGATCCCGAAGGTCAGCAGCAGCGTCGGCACCCCGGCCCCGGCGGCCAGGTCCAGCACCGCGTCCGCGGTGCCGGAATCGACGATGACGCGGCTGAACCCGCCCGCCGCGCCGACGATGAACGTGATCCCGGCGATCGGCGCCAGCGACGAGCCGACCCACCGCTCGCGCACCTCGCGCGGGGTGCCGGACAGCCCACCCAGCACGACGATCGCGACCAGCACCGAGATCAGCAGGGCGACCGCGGGTTCCCCGGCGAGCTCGACCACGGCGTGCAGCGCCCCGGTGCCGTCGGTCCAGAACAGGTCGGTGGCGGCCTTGCCGAGCATGAGCACCACCGGCAGCAGGATCACCGCGAAGCTGCGGGCGCGTCCCGGCGGGCGCGGCACGTCGGCGCCGTCGGCGGCGAACAACCGCTCCAGTCCGGCGGGCGGGCGCGCCTGCACCCAGCGCCGCATCAACCGCCCGAGCCACGGCCCGGTGAGCAGCACCGCGGGTGCGGCGACGACCAGCCCGAGCACCAGCACCAGTCCGATGCTCGACCCGAGCGCCCCGGCCGCGCCGACCGGGCCGGGGTGCGGCGGCAGCAGGCACTGCGCCGCGTCCAGCCCGGCCAGCAGCGGGAACGCGAGCAGCGTGAGCTCGATGCCGGTGCGCCGGGCGAGCAGCAGCACCACCGGGATCAGCGTCACGAACCCGACTTCGAAGAACATCGGGAGTCCGATGAGGACGGACGCGGCGAGCACCACCCACGGCAGCCGCCGCACGCCCACCCCGCCGGTCAGGGTCTGCACGATGCGCGCGGCGGCGCCGGATTCGGACAGCACCGCGCCGAACATGGCGCCGAGCGCGATCAGCACGCCCGTCTCGCCGAGGGTCTTGCCGATGCCGGTGGTGAGCCCTTCGACGGTGCCGGTGACGCCGAGCCCGGCGGCCAGGCCCACCAGCACCCCACCGCTGAGCAGCGCCAGCACCGGGTGCAGTTTGAGCGCGCTGACGGCGACCGCGACGAAGACGATGCCGCCGAGCAGCACGACCATGAGGCGGATGTCGTGCCCGGTGAGCGGTGCCGCCGCCGCGGCCTGCGCGCCGATCACGGCGCACCTGCGCGGGAGCGCGCGTTGTCCGGTTCCATGCTGCTGTCCATTCCTTTGCGACGTTGCGAAAGGTCGTGCGGGTCAGGCCGGCCGTTGGACGAGTTCGACGAGTTCCCCGCCCGCGGATTCGGCGAGGAAGGCGCACGGCAGCCCGTATCCCCCGGTGAACTCGTCCTCCGCCGGCTGCCCCGCCGAGCGCAGCGCCGCGCCGAGGTCGGCGACGGCGAAGCAGACGTGGTGCAGTCCTTCGCCGCGTTCCCGCAGGTGGGTCAGCGGCGGTCCGGGGCGGTGCGGTTCGAGCAGCTGCAGCCCGGCGGCGGTGCCTCCGGGCGCGCAGCCCTGCGGGTAGAGCCAGACGAGCCGGACCCCGACCGCGGCCACGAACTCGTCGTGGACGACGCGCAGGCCGAGGTGCTCGACGTACCAGCGGGCGGTGCGGTCGGCGTCGCCGGTGATCAGGGCGACGTGATCGATCGGACCCGCGGGGGTGGGCGGCTCAGCCACGGGTGGCCTCGTGCGCGGTGGCGAACACCGGAACCTCCTTGGTCGACCAATTGGTATGACCGCTTTGTAGCAAGCCGGTGTGCCCGATGTCCATACCCCCGTCGATCTCTAGGATCGGCGAGCACGCGACATCCGCGGGAAGGAGCACGACCAGTGGCCGAGGACACCGCACCCGGCGAGATCCGCCGCTCGGACGAGGTGGTGGCGGGGCTGCTGCGGCGCATCCTGGACGGCCGGCTGCGGCCCGGCGACCGGCTGCCCGCCGAACGCGACCTCGCCGCCGAGTACGGCGTCTCCCGCACCGCGCTGCGCGAGGCCATGAGCAACCTGACCGGCCGCGGCCTGATCGCCTCCCGCGGCGGCAGCGGGCTGCGCGTCACCGCGGTCGCGCCGGAACGCGCGCAGGAAACGCTGTTCCTGTACCTGCGGGACAACGACCTCGACTACCGCTCCATCCACGAGGTCCGCGAGGTCATCGAGGTGCACGCCGCGGGCGCCGCCGCCGAACGCGGCGACGCGGAGACCGCCCGCCTGCTCAGCGCCGCCAACGACGAGCTGCGCGCCAGCGGCGAGGACGTGGCCCGCGCCGTCGCCGCCGACTTCGAGTTCCACCGGCTGGTCAGCGTCATGGCGGGCAACGAGATCTTCAGCCTGCTGCTGTCCTCGCTGCGCGGCGGGCTGATCCGGGTGCGCGAGCACAACCTCGTCCTGCGCGCCGCCCACCGGGAGGCCTGCGACTCGCACCAGGCCATCGTCGACGCCATCACCGCCCACGACGCCGACGCGGCGCGCGCCGCCATGGCGAGCCACCTGAGCGCCGTGTTCGGCTACTGGCACACCGCGGAACAGCGCTGAGCCGGAGGACGACGAGGGAGGTGCGAGCGGTGGATGACGTGCTGGACGAGCCGGTGCTGGCCTCGCTGGGCGGGCGGCACGCGCACCTGGCTCGGTGGTGCGGGGCGGCCGCGACGTACCTGCCGGAGGTGACGACGTTCGCGGCGCTCACCGAACCCGGGCCCGCCGCGTGGGACGACCTGGCGCGGCTGCTCGGTTCCGGGGCGCTCGCCGACATGTTCAGCTCCGAAGCGGAGCCGCCGCCCGGCTGGGAACCGGTGTTCGCGCTCGAAGCCCGGCAGCTGGTCGGCCCGGCCACGCCACCGCGCGCCGAACCCGGCCCCGAGATCGTCGAGCTGGGCGCCGCGGACGTGCCCGCGATGCTCGACCTGGTCGCGCGCACCGAGCCGGGGCCGTTCTGGCCGCGCACCCGCGAGCTCGGCACCTACCTGGGCGTCCGCGAGGGCGGGGTGCTGGTCGCGATGGCGGGCGAACGGCTCCGGCCGCCGGGCTGGACGGAGCTCAGCGCCGTGTGCACCGCTCCCGAAGCACGCGGGCGCGGGCACGCGGCCCGGCTGGTCGGCGCGCTGACCGGGCGCATCGGGGCGCGCGGCGAACGGCCCTTCCTGCACGTCACCGACAGCAACACCGCGGCGCTCGCGCTCTACGAGCGGCTCGGCTTCCGGACCCGCAGGCCGGTGACCTTCCGCGGCCACCGCGTCCCCTGATCCGCGACGGCACCGCATACTTCGCGCCCGCGCCGGGTAAGCGGGAGGGGCACTGGCGGTGACCGCGCACGACCGAGGAGGCTCAGGTGGCTCTCGACGACGATGACATCAGGAGTTCGAGCAGCGGCGGACCGGAAGGACCGGCCGATTCGGGCGCCGGGCGCGGCACGCCCGGCCAGCACGACGGCGGCGCGGACGGCGGAGCCGACGGGGGCGCCGAAGGACCCGCCGACTCCGGTGCCGGGCGGGGCACCCCGGGCCAGCACGACGGCGGCGCCGACGGTTCCGCCGAAGGACCCGCCGATTCGGGGGCGGGCCGCGGCACGCCCGGGCAGCACGACGGGGGCGCCGACGGCGGAGCCGACAGCGGTGCCCGCTGAGGTCAGCAGCCCCGTGGAGGACGCCGCCGCACCCGCGGCGGCGCTCTCCCGCGTCGTCGGGCCGGACGTGGCCGCGTTCGCCCGGCGGCACTGGGGCCGCGAACCGCTGCTGCGGCGCGGCGCCGACCCGGACTCGTTCCGCGACGTGCTCGACCTCGACGGCGTCGACGAACTGCTGTCGCGGCGCGGGCTGCGCACCCCGTTCCTGCGCCTCGCCCAGCAGGGCGAGGTCGTCGACTCCGGCTCGTTCACCGGGCCCGGCGGCGTGGGCGCGGAGATCGGCGACCAGGTGCGCGACGACCGGGTCGCCGCGCTGTTCGCCGAGGGCGCCACGGTGGTGCTGCAAGCGTTGCACCGCACCTGGTCCGGGGTCGTCGACCTCACCACCGCGCTCGCCGCGGAACTCGGGCACCCGGTGCAGGCCAACGCGTACGTGACGCCGCCGTCCTCCCGCGGGTTCGCCGCGCACTACGACGTGCACGACGTGTTCGTGCTGCAGCTCGCCGGTCGCAAGCACTGGACGGTGCACGCGCCGGTGCACCCGGACCCGCTGCGCGACCAGCCGTGGAACGGGCACGCCAGCGCCGTCGCCGCCCGCGCCCGCGACGACGCACCGGACATCGACGCGGTGCTGGAACCGGGCGACGCGATGTACCTGCCGCGCGGCTGGCTGCACGCGGCGACCGCGCTGGGGGACGTGTCCGCGCACCTGACGATCGGGGTGCACGTGCTCACCCGGTTCGCGCTGGTGGAGGCGCTGACCGCGCTGTGCGCGCGGGACCCGGAGCTGCGCGCTTCGCTGCCGCTGGGCATCGACGCCGCCGATCCCGGCGAGCTCGCCCCGCACCTCGACGCGGTGCGCGACGCGCTCACCCGCGCGCTGCGGGACGTGTCCGCCGACGACGTCGCGCGCCGCGTCCGCGGCAAGGTCTGGAACGGCGGGCGCCCCGAGCCGGTGCGGCCGGTCGCCACCGCCGAGTTCGCCGCCGGGCTGGCCGCCGGGGACGTGGTGCGGCGGCGCGGCGGGCTGCGGCACGAGATCGTCGACGGCGCCGACGAGGTGGTGCTGGAACTGCCGGACCGGCGGCTCGCGCTGCCCTCGGTCACCGCCGACGCGCTGCGCGCGCTGCTCGGCGGCGGCGCGTTCCGGGTCGGCGAACTCCCCGGACTGGACGAATCCGACCAGGTGGTGCTGGTCCGCAGGCTGCTGCGGGAGGGCGTGCTCGTCCCCGCGGCCCTGACGTGACCGGGCATCCCTGGCCGCGCTGCTCCTTCGTCGCCGAAGCGGCGGGCGATCCGCTGGAGGGGTCGGCCCCGCCCGCGCAGCAGTGGTTCCTCGTCGAGCACCCCGGGCCGTGGGGGCGGCACGCGCCCGCCGGGTCCGGGATCGACCCGGCCGTCGTGGACGCGCTCACCACCTGGGCCGGTGCGGTCGGCGCGCGGGTGCTGCTGGTGCGCAGGCCGGGCCGGAGACCGCGGCGCGGGCACCGCTGGTTCCGGGTGGATTCCCGGCCGGGCCGGGAATCCGTCCGGGGCGGCGAGTTCACCACCGACGCCGAGCTGCCCGCCGCCGTGCACGCGCCCGGCGAACCCGTGGCGGGACCGCTCACGCTGGTGTGCGCGCACGGCAGGCACGACACCTGCTGCGCGGTGCGCGGCCGGCCGGTGGCCGCGGCGCTCGCGGCGTCCGCGCCGGGGAGCACCTGGGAGTGCACCCACCTCGGCGGCTGCCGGTTCGCGCCCGCGGTGGTGCTGCTCCCGCACGGTTTCGCGCTCGGCGGCCTGCCCGGCCCGGACGCGGTCGGGGTGGTGCGCGACTACGCGGCCGGGGAGCTGGACCCGCGCTGGGTACGCGGCCGCACGTCGCTGCCGCCCGCCGTGCAGGCCGCGCAGCACCACGCGCGGGCCGCCACCGGGGCCACCGGCGTGGACGCGCTGCGCCCGGTCGGCGTCGAACCCGACGGCGACGGCGGCTGGCGGGTGTCGCTCGCCGACCCGGCCATCGCGGTCCGGCTCCGCGAACGCTGGGTCCCCACCGGCCGCCCCCTCACCTGCGCGGCGACCGCCCCGGGGCGGATGCGCCTCTTCGACCTCCTGGAACTCCACGAGTGATGCCGGTCCCGCCGGGGGGCGTCGTGCGAAGGGTGGGGTGGCGGAACCTCAGCGCTGTCCTCGCTGCGGGATCGTTTTCACCGGTGGCTCCGCCACAGGAGAAAACGCCGTCCTCGCGAGGAAAGCGCTGAGAACCCGCGGCGGTGCCGGTTGCTGGAGTGGTCGGCTACTCAGCGGCTTCGCCGCTGAAGAGTGGCGGGGTCGGGCCGCGATCACCCGGGAAGTTCAGCGATGACGCGGAGACCTCCGTCCGGGCGGGGTTCCAGGTCGAGGGTGCCGCCGTGCGCGTGCACGACGCTGCGCACGATCGCCAAGCCGAGCCCGACGCCCGCGTGCTCGTCGTCGCGCACCCGTTCCGCACCGCGCTGGAACGGCTCGGTCACCGTCGCCACCATCTCCGGCGCGAGCACCGGCCCGGTGTTCTCGACGAGCAGCACCGCGGATTCCGGCCGTGCTTCGGTGCGCACCCGCACCACCCCGCCCGCGGGCAGGTTGTGCACGATCGCGTTCTGCACCAGGTTCGTCACCATCCGCAGCAGCAGCGCCGCCGAACCGGACGCCCACGCCGCGTCCCCGCCCGCGTCGAGTTCGACGCCGCGCCGTTCGGCCAGCGGCAGCAGGGTTTCGACCGCCTCGTCCACCAGCAGCGACAGGTCGACGGGTTCGCGGGTGAACGACCCCCGGTCGGCGCGGCCGAGCAGCAGCAGCGCCTCGGTCAGCTCCACCGCGCGCCCGTTGACCTGCTGCAGCCGGGTGACGAGGGCGTCCACATCGGGTTCCGGGTCGTGGCGCGCCACTTCGAGCAGCGTCCGCGAGATCGCCAGCGGGGTGCGCAGCTCGTGCGAGGCGTTCGCGGCGAACCGCCGCTGCTCCGCGGTGTGCGCTTCGAGCTGCGCCAGCATGGTGTCGAAGACGTCGGCGAGGTCCCGGAACTCGTCCCGCGGGCCCGGCAGTTCGATGCGGTGTGCCAGCGACCCGTCCGCCGCCAGCCGCGCCGCCGCGCCGATCCGGTGCAGCGGCGCGAGCATCCGCCCGGCGAGGAACCAGCCGCCGACCAGCCCGAGCACCAGCACCGCCAGCAGCACCAGCACCGCCTTCGGGACGAACGCGCGCACCAGGTCCCCGCGCCCCGGCACGAAACCCCCGGCCGTGTTCACCTGCTCCGGCACGTACCGCAGCAGGAACGCCCACACCACGGTGAGCAGCAGGGCGTTCGCGACCACGAGGAACCCGGCGTAGCTCAGGGCCAACTTGAGCCGGGCGCTCATCCCGGGGCGCCTAGCCACGGTCGTCCGCCACGGCCTCGATCCGGTAGCCCACCCCGGGGACGGTCGCGATCAGCCACGGTTCGCCGAGTCGTTTGCGCAGCGCGGAAACGGTGATGCGGACCGCGTTGGTGAACGGGTCGGCGTTCTCGTCCCACGCCCGCTCCAGCAGTTCCTCCGCACTGACCACGCCGCCCTCCGCGGCGACGAGGACCTCCAGCACCGCGAACTGCTTGCGGGTGAGCGCGACGTGCCTGCCGTCGCGGAACACCTCGCGCCGGAACGGGTCCAGCCGCAGCCCGGCGATCTCCCGCACCGGTGGCCGGGACCGCACCCGCCTGCGGTCCAGCGCGCGCAGCCGCAGCACCAGCTCGCGCAGCGCGAACGGTTTCGTCAGGTAGTCGTCGGCGCCGAGCTCGAAGCCGGATTCCTTGTCGTGCAACCGATCCGCGGCCGTGAGCATCAGGATCGGCACCCCGCTGCCGGAGTCGACGATCCACCGCGCCACGTCGTCCCCGGACGGGCCGGGGACGTCCCGGTCGAGCACCGCCAGGTCGTAGGAGTTGACCTGCAGCAGCTCCAGCGCGGTGTCGCCGTCCCCGGCGACGTCGGCGGCGATCGCTTCCAAGCGCAGGCCGTCCCGGATCGCCTCGGCCAGGTAGCGCTCGTCCTCGACGATCAGCACTCGCATGCGGTGATCCTATTCGGCCGGCATATCGCGGGCGTATGCGAAAACGGATACGCGGCGGCAACAGCGCGAGGTCTTCGCTGGAGGCATGACCACGACACCGCAGTTCCGGAACCGGATCACCGCCGTCTCCGCCGTCGCGCTGCTCGGCGTCCTCGGCACCGCGGCGGCCGTCGCCGCCTCCCCCGCGCTGCGCGGCGAATACACCGCCGCGGACGGTGCGATCGCCGACGACCGGGAGGTGTCGGTGTTCGACGACGCCGAGCCCGCGATCGCGAAGCTCGACGAGGACCTGCGGGACGCGCTGCGCGCCGCAGCGGCCGAAGCCGCCGCCGACGGGCTGCCGTTCCACGTCACCAGCGGCTGGCGGTCCCCCGCCTACCAGGACCGGCTGCTGAGCGAGGCCATCACCGCCCACGGTTCCCGGCAGGAGGCGGCCCGCTGGGTCGCCACCGCCGAGTCCTCCGCGCACGTGTCGGGGGACGCGGTGGACATCGGGCCGTACGACGCGGCCGACTGGTTGATCCGGCACGGCGACGAGCACGGGCTCTGCCAGATCTACGCGAACGAGCCGTGGCACTTCGAACTCCGCCCGCTGGCGACGAGCGAAGGCTGCCCGCAGCCCTACGCCGACCCCACCGAGGACCCGCGCACCCAGCCGTGACGGCCGCCGCGAGCAGCGGGCCGAGCGGGGAGCGCGCCGCCTCCGCCAGCACCTCGGTGATCGCCTCGGCGAC
>NZ_JBEYUS010000052.1:0-48752 GCF_040643635.1 Saccharopolyspora sp. NPDC047091 | reverse complement strand
AGCGTTTTCTCCTGTGGCGGAGCCACAGGAGAAAACGATCCCGCAGCGAGAATCCCGCTGAGGTTCCGCCACCCGCTCCGCTCCGCAAGAGGAGCGGAGCGATCAGGCGTCAGCGGCGTGCTGCTGTCCCGCGAGGAAGTGCTGGATGTCCGCGGTGGCCCGGTAGAGCTCCAGGTAGTGCTGGTAGAAGGCGTCGTAGCGCTCGGTGCGCTCCGGGTCGGGCACGACGGTGCGGGCCACCGGGTTCCACTGCCGCTCGTCCACGGCGGTGCCGGTGGCGATCCCGGCCATCAGCGCGTCGCCGAACGCGGCGCCGACGGTCTCGCTGGGGATCTGCTGCTCCTGGCCGGAGATGTCGGAGACGATCTGCGTCCACAGCCCGCCCTGGGTGCCGCCGCCGACGGCGACGAGCCGCCCGGCCCGGCCGCCCGCGGAGCTCATCGCTTCGAGGTTGTGCCGCACCCCGTAGCCGATGCCTTCCAGCGCGGCCCGGTAGACCTCGGCCCGGCCGTGGCTGGTGGTGAGCCCGAGCAGCGCGCCGCGCGCGTCCGGGTCGAAGATCGGCGTGCGCTCGCCCGCGAAGTACGGCAGCAGCAGCAGGCCGCGGCTCCCGGCGGGCGCGCCCGCGGCTTGCTCGACGAGTTCGGCGAAGTCGCCGTCGACGAGCCGCCGGATCCAGTCGGTGACGGCACCGGAGGTCGCCATGCCCGCAGCGAGCGTGTAGGTGTCCGGGAAGACGCCGCAGGTCCCCCACAGCGCGGAGTGCGGCCGCGGGTCGGTGAGCACCTGCACGAAGAACATGGTGGTGCCGTACATGAGCATCACGTCGCCGGGTTCGCGCACGCCCGCGCTGGTGGCCTCCGCCCAGGCGTCGATGGTGCCGGTGGTGACGGGGAGCCCTTCGGGCAGTCCGGTTTCGGCGGCGGCGTTCGCCCCGACCCGGCCGACGACCTCGGTCGGCCAGGCCAGTTCGGGCAGCGGCAGGTCGGGGGCGACGCGCTGCGCCCAGTCCTTCGACCAGTCGCGGGCCTGCAGGTCGTAGAGCGGGTCGCACTGGCTGGCGGAGTGGTGGTCGAGCACGTAGCGCCCGGTGAGCCGGTGCACCAGGTAGGAGCTGCACATGAGCAGCTTCTCGGTGCGCGCGTACACCTCGGGTTCGTTCTTGGCGAGCCACCGGATCTTCGGCCCGACGGCCTGGCTGGTCAGCGCGGAGCCGCCGCGGCGCAGGATCTCGTCGGCGCCGAACTCCTCGGTGAGTTCGGCGATCTCGGTGGTGGCCCGGGTGTCGACGCCGTAGAGGATCGCGGGCCGCAGCGGGTTGCCGTCGCCGTCGGCGGGCAGCAGCACCGGTCCGATGCCGCTGACACCGAGTCCTTCGATCGTGCGTCCCTCGGCAGCGGGCAGCAGGTCGCGCACGATGGCGGTGAAGTCGTTCCACCACACCGATTCCGCGTCGTGCTCCACCCAGCCCGGGTGCGGGTAGGAGGTGTCGTGCGGTTTGGTCGACCTGGCCACGATCCGCCCGTCGGTGGTGACCAGGACTCCCTTGGAACTCGACGTTCCGATGTCGATCCCGATCAGCACGCCCTCAGCCATCGCCTGTTCCTCCCGCTCGTCCGGTGTTCCCCGCGGCATCGTAAAGACCCGTCGTCCGGGCGATCCGCACTCCTGTCCGATTCGGGCACGCGCGCGGTCCGCTCGGCCACCGGCGGGAGCCCGGTTCCCGCCGATGGCCGCTGGACAGGCGCGTTGACCTGCGCTTCAGCGCGAGCGGCCCGCGTGTTTGATTCGGCCCGTTCCGGCTTGTTCGATCAGGTCGCCGGTTCAGGCCCCGCGGGTCCACTCGTCTAGCCGGACGCCGAGCTGGTCGGCGACGGCGCGGAGTTCGGCGCGGTGGTCGCCGGGCACGGCGTGCACGTGGTTGGCGCCGAACTTCGACAGGAACACCTCGCCGGGCGCGTCGAGCCGGGCGAACGCGTGCGGCCATTCCGGGGTGGACTGCTGGACGAGGGCGCGGTTGGTGTCCTCGTCGTAGTTCTCGAACTCGCCGAGCATCAGCTGCAGCCGGTACTCCCCCGCTTCTCTGGTGAGCCTGCCGAGGGTCATCTGTCCGGGCGCGGCGATGTGCTGCACGGAGGCGCCGCCCGCGGGGAAGAAGAACACCTCGGGATAGAAGTTGACCTTGGCGAGGTTCTCGGCCGGGTCGTCGCTGCGCGCCGCGTACCAGGTGGCGTGCTGGCCGGAGTTGCACAGGTCCCAGATGTCGCGGTCCGCGTGGTAGTGCCGCACGTCCGCGAACAGCACCGGGGTGCGGGCGACCTGCTTGAACAGCTGCATGGTGAGCGCGCCGTCCATGTCGGCTTCGGTCGCGCAGACGTGGGTGTCCTTGGGGCCGTTCCAGTCGTAGGGGTCGTTGAGGAAGGCCTCGGTGACGTCCATGGTCGCGAAGTTCTCGGTGAGCTCCGGCTGGCCCTTGATACCGGAGAAGTCGAGGTGCCGCTCCGCGATGATCTCGCGGACGGCGATGTAGGAGCGGAGCTGGCGTTCGAGCAGTTCGGGGGTGAGCTTCGCGCCGTCGTAGTGCACTCCGGCGGCGTGCTGCTCGATCCACTCGCGGGCTTTGCGGGCTTCGGCGGCGTCGGCCTTCTCGGCGCGCAGCACGAGTTCGTACTGGTCGATCTCCTCGACGTCGATGCCGAACTGCCGCTGCCACTGGTCGGTGTTGGCGACGGCGGTGTTCATGCCCATGGGCCGGCCGCCGAAGCGCCCGAAGGTGGAGCCGCGCAGCGAGGCGACGGCGGCGGCCGCGGTGGCCTGGACGCCGATGGTCGCGGCGAGTTCCGGGTCGTCGGGGGCTCCCCAGGCGCGGGTGTGCTTGCGCCCGATCTGGTCGAGCGCACCGCCCGCGGCGAGCATGCCGACGAGGCCGGGTTCGGTGGGGTCGGTGCTGGCGACGAGCACCAGCGGGCTGCGGGTGGCATCGGCGGCGAGCATCGTGAAGTGCGGGAACGACCAGACGGCGTAGTAGAGGACGGTGACGTCCACGTCGGCGGCGGCGACTTCGCGAGCCACGGTGGTGGCGAGCACGTTGTCGGCGACGAGTTCTCTCCCGGCGACCACGTCGTGCCCGGCCGCGGTGAGCGCGGCGACGAGGGCGTCCTGCTTGAGCCGGATGAAGTCGGCGTTGCGCGCGTGCACGTGATCACGACCGTCGGAGATGGAGATGACACCGATGCGGGCCACAGGGCCTCCCAGGTTCTCGGAACGTGCTGGGTCCGGACGCGCCTGGCTCCCGGTTTCGGGACGCCGACGCCTCGACTTGCACCGCCCCCGGCCGGTCGCCCCGGATCCGCCTGCGCTGGAGTTCCGCGCCTGCCGCCTGCACCCGAGTTCGTGCACCGTTGACCGACCGGGTTATGAGCAATCGATTTCTCGGAAGTTATTCTGGCTTCGTCGGAACTGTCAAGGAATCCGCGCCGCGACCACGCGGCCAGCCGACAGCAGGAGGTCCGGTGGCGACGATCAGTGATGTGGCGGCCAGGGCCGGGGTTTCCACCGCGACCGTGTCGCGGGCGCTGAACGGCAAGAGTTCGGTCGATCCGGCGCTGGCGGCGCGGGTGGTGGCCGCGGCGGACGAGCTGGGTTACCGCCCGAACGGCCCGGCCCGGAACCTGCGCAAGCAGGAGACGGCGGTGCTCGCGCTGATCATCTCGGACATCGAGAACCCGTTCTTCACCGCGATCTCCCGCGGCGTCGAGGACGTGGCGCACGCCGCGGGCTATTCGGTGGTGCTGTGCAATTCCGATGACGATCCGTCGAAGGAGCGCGAATACCTGGACGTGGCGTTGCAGGAACGCGTCGCCGGGGTGCTGGTGTCGCCGACGGGCCGGGAGGAGAGCGCCGCCCTGCTGCGCGCGCACGCCGTGCCGGTGGTCGCGCTGGACCGGCCGCTGCCGGGTGGCGGGGACACCGTGCTGGTGGACAGCGGTGGGGCGGCGCGCAGCGCGACGCTGCACCTGGTCGACGAGGGCTATCGCCGCATCGGCTGCCTGACGGGCCCGAGCGGAATGCCGACGGCGGACGCGCGGCTGGCCGGCTACCGCGAAGGGCTGCGCACGGCGGGCCTCACCGATGCGGGCCTGGTGCGGCACACCGAGTTCCGCGCGGCGGGTGCCCGGCGCGCGGCGCGGCAGCTGCTGGACCGGCCGGAGCCGCCGGACGCGCTGCTGGTCGCGAACAACGCGATGGCGGTGGGCGTGCTGGAGACCTTGGGCGAGCTGGGGCTGCGCCCGGGCCGCGACGTCGGCGTGATCGCGTTCGACGACGCGCCGTGGGCGACGCTGCTGGATCCGCCGTTGAGCGTGGTCGCGCAGCCCGCGTACGACGTGGGCGCGCTGGGCGCGCAGCTGCTGCTGCGCCGCATCGGAGGTGACGTGGGTGAGCCGGCGACGCGCACGTTGTCGGCCCACCTCGTCGCGCGGGGCAGCACCACCCGCCGGTGAGTCACCGGGCGGCGGGCAGCGCCACCATCCGCGCCATCTCGTCGATCTTGGCGGTGAGCTTGCGCCGGTCGGCGGGCGCGACGGTGAACCACTGCCGCCCGTCGCCCCCTTCCCGCTTCTGCGTCAGGTAGCAGCCGTCCGGCCCGGTGAAGAACGACACCGAGAACGGCGGCCGGTGCGTGCGCCCGACCCGGCGGTCGTGGCTGCGCACGGTGAACACCCCGTCCAGTTCGCGTTCCGCGGTGAGCACCGCCGCCAGCACTCGCGCGTCCGCGCTCTTCACCCCGGCCCCGGTGAGCGCGCTGAGCAGGGTGCCGGTGGGGTTGCGCCGCATCCGGTGAGTGGCGTTGTCGAGCGCGTCGACCGGCACGCTGGCGGTGCCGCCCTTGCCCGGCGGCGGGCTGCCGATCAGTTCGACGGCGTTGCCCGCGGGACCGCCGTACTCGTTCCTGCTGAGCACGATGTCCTGCAGGTCGTCGTTGTTCTCGCCGTCGGCCTGGTACGCCTGCACCGTGGCCCGGCCGTGTTCGACGCAGACCGCGTTGAACGAGGTGCCGCGCTTGGCGTGCACCGCCACCCCGACCGCCAGCGGCGGCCGGGACAGCAGTTGCCACGCGTCGTCCAGGAACGGGTGCAGCTCATCGCGTTCCAGGTACCCGCGACGAGCGAGGTCCTGCCTGCCGAGTTCGGCGGCGCGGGCCAGCTCGTCCCGGGTGGGTTCGCCCGCCAGCCTGCCCACCCGCAGCAGCGGGTGGACGTGGCTGTCGAACCGCTCGCACAGGTAGGCGGCGGCCAGCGGGCTGATCGACATCCGGCCTCGGGTCATCAGCGGTCCTGGTTCTCCCAGTCGCCGAAGACCGGCGGGGCGACCGCCCGCATGTCGTTGGTGAACACGTCTTCCTCCTCGATGAGCCAGCTGGGGCGCTCGTGCTCGGCGTCCTCGCCCTGCTTCGCACCGCGCTGACCACCGCCCGCCGCACCCGGGGCGCCCGCACCACCGCGAGCACCGGCCGCACCGGCGCCACCGGACGCGGAACCACCCGCACCGGAACCGCCCAGGCCACCGACCCCGGCCCGGCCACCGGCACCCGTGCCCGTACCTGCGCCTGCGCCGAGTCCGCCCGCGCGGCCCGCGGAACCACCGGCACCGACACCACCGCGACCACCCGCGGCGCCACCAGGACCACCACCGGGAGCAGGAGCCCACCGACCGTTGTAGGGGTTCTGCCGCTCCCACGCGCCGGTCTGCGGGTTCTGCCGGTACAACGTGCCGTCCGGCCCGCGCACCACACCCGGCGGCAACCCGCCGTTCTGCACCGGCGGCTGAGCCCACGACGAACCCGTGCCCGCCGGACCGCCACCGGGATTCCCGGTGCTCAGCGGCGGAGCCCCACCACTCGACACCGGCGACGAAGCCCACGAGGACGACGTCCCCGCCGGAACCCCACCGCTGTGCGAGGACACGCTGCTGAACTGCGAATTCCCCATCGCATCCCGCGCGGACGGCGTGGTCGCGCCGGGGGCGGGCGAGTTCGACTCCTCCCCGGGCATGGGCTGGAACTCGGGCACCGAGTTGAGGTTGGCCTCGGTCTCCCGCTGGTACCGCTCCTTGATCTCGACCGCGCGATCGTTGGTGAGCTGGAAGTCCTCCATCCGCTCCTCGTAGTCGCTGGCCCACCCGAGGATCCAGGTGTCGTCCCAACCGCCTTCCTCGACCCAGCCCTTCTGCGGCGGATCCAGCTGCACCTCGCGCCCGTTGTTGAGGGTCTCGCCCTTGCCGGGGATCTCGTGGAACGTCGAGGTCTGCGTGTTGGCCTGGCTCTCCAGCGCCTTGCTCACGGAACCGGCGGTCTCCGCGGCCGCTCGCGCGTGCGGCACGATCTCGTTGATCGACGACTGCGCGGCATCGGCGGCGCGACCTTCGTGCGCGGACTCGGCCTTGCGCAGAGCCGATTCGACGTCGGTGGCGAGCTGCTCGAACTTCTTCCGGGCCGCATCCCACGCAGCACTGCCGTGGTTCAACGCGCTCGGCAACGAACCGGCTTCAGGAGAACCACCCATGTCAGCACGCAGCTGCTTCGCCATACCGGCGAAGCACATGCCGGGACCAGACTCAAGAGAAACCACTTCAACCCCCTCTATTCTGCTGCAGGCAGTGTCGGAACCGAAGCCTCTAGTGCACTCTTAGCCAGAGGACACGGGTCATACGGTTTCTCAGCCTTGGTGAAGTCGATCGCCACAGCCAAGAGCACTTGATCGTCCTTCGTGCCAAGGAAGATCCCGCAGCTGCCCCCTCCCGGGGGGCTCGCGTTCGCCTGAACAGCAGGATGCCCCGCGATGGTCATCTCAGAAAAATCGACATAACTATCAGAGTTGTCGCGATACTGCTGAATAGACCGCCCAGGAAAAACGGTCAAGGCAACCGACTTTTTTCCATCACCGGATTGCCAAGTGCAATTGTCCGGCATACTGGGATCAAGCTCGTTCGGCTTAACTTCTCCATTCGGAGACAGCCCCAGCACCTGAACGTCTTCCGACTTCAACAAGCTGCACTGCTGCACCGCAGCCGCATCGCGCGAATCGCCAATCTCCGACGTCGGCTGTGAACCGGCCTCGGAATTCTCGTCGCCGCTTGACCCCCCAACCGCACACCCCGAGGCCAGGAAAGCCGCCAACACGGCGACACCGAAACGAAACGAAAGTGCCATATCTAGCCTACGACCGCCTATCGATCTTGTCCGCATCCACCGAGGCATTGTCGTCAGCAAGGCGATACTCATCCAACGTCGCCCGGTAAGATTCAATCTTAGCTGTAAGCTTTTGAGTAACTTCTTCAGCCGCAGCCTGCAATGAAAACTCAGCCCCGCCAGCCCGGTCACGAAATAGTTCACGCGCCTCCGCGGTGACTGAATCTTTGGCGGTCAACTCACCCGGCGTTGCCGAGTGTGCCGCATTCACCAGACCAGCTGCCCGCTCCCGCGCATCCTCAAGTTCTCGGATCGCCGCCTCGAGCGCCTCTGGGTCTATCCTGAACCCGGTCATGCTTCCTCCCCTGGCATGTCCACGCGTCAGCTGAGCATGGTGCACGCCCGCCCCTCCCCGCGTGCGGGAACCTACTCAACCACCTGTATGACGATCAACACAGTAGTTGGTGACGCGCCGCGGGTGATCGCCACCCGTTCAGCTCAATGGTTTCCGAGGCAGAGATTTACGCATTCCCCTGACCTGCATCAACCGCACTGCGTGACCGCGGATAATCGCACCCCCGGCAACTTGAAGCAATCCAGGGCGACGGCCATGGCGAGAGCGAGATCTCAACCGCACCGTGACCGTTCGACCGCCTGAGGCCAACGCAAGGACACCCCAGCCGAGACGGCGGAATCACTCTCACCCCTCGGGCAAATCTGACTGCAATGCCATCGAGGCGAAGAGAACGCAACTTGCCGATACGGAACGGCGATGACCACGCGGCCATTCTTCTGAGCTCAGACGCGAAGCTTGTGAATAGCCAGCATAAAACACATTCCAGACAAGACGGCAGGTAGAACCATCATCCCAAGGCAGGCAATGCTTTCCATACCGAACGCGCCACCCCTCCGAACCGACGCGCCCACGAGCAAGATGAACAAGGCACCACTCAGGAAGCCGAAGAATACGCAACTGATCCAGATCACCAGCGACGCGCGCCATACGCCGGCAGCGTAAGTCACGTTCAACCAACCACGCTTGACATAGGATTGGCCGATCAGAGCGAACCCGCCGACCATCATTGAAAAGAATCCAGATAGGCCACACAGGCCTGACACCAAAATCATGGCAGCATTTTCAGCAGCCGACAATTCGAAAGCCCACCAGATCGCGGCAACCGCAATCACTGGGGATCCCACCAACAGAATCAGGCCCAGCAGAACCAGCCGAGTCTTCACCTTTCGCGCCCAGCTGGGCGAAACCTGAATGTAGTTCGGCGGCGGCTGCGGACCAACCGGGATTGGAATGATCACCGCGCCTCCCAGTTCGACTCGTCTCCATCACTGGAGCTACCGTCACTCAAGTCAACACCGTTCTCCGGCGTCGCCCATTTCCCGCCGAGTTCGTCGATAGTCTTCTGCGCGGATTTCAGCTGCGAGTTAATCGGCTGGACGGCACCGGTGAACGCACTGAAGGCAGCTGTGGCAAGGCCGATCGCGGCGACGCCGACACTGACACCGAATGCCAGCCCTGGCGGCGCCGTAACAACTCCAACACAACCCGCAATTGCTGTAGCCAGTCCACCGAGGAACGTTACCACCGCGATACTGATGGAGAGCCAGAACATTTCGACGGCGTTAGCCAGCGTGTCGAGCGCGGTGACCATCTTGTCCGCAGCCGACTTGGTGCCGTTGACCGCGTCGACTTGGCCGGGAACCAGTGCCTTGTACGCTTCCGCCGCACGCCCTTCCCACTCGATGTTGGTGCGGTGCTTGTCAAGTTTGAGATCACCCGCGACGGTGCCCAACTTCGCGGCCACCAGATCAGCCCACTGTTGGGACGCGGCTCGCAGCAGGCTGGGGCTGCCGGCCCGTTCCACAGTCTGCATGATCTGGTCGAACATCTGCTTGTGCAGCTTCACGATTTCCTCCATGCCCTTCTTGATCGGCTCGATCAAGTGCATGAAGGCTTCCGGAACCCAGCTCAGTAGCTGGTCGACTCCGTCGCAGAGCTTCTGCATCATTTCTTGGACTTCGGTGAGCTTTCCGCTCACCATGTGGATTACATCGTCGCCGGTGGCTGCGGTCACGGGTGTTCTCCAAGCAGGTTGTGCAGCTTTTGCATGGCCGCGTCGTCGTCGGCTTGGTACTGCTGCGCAGCAGCGGTCAAGTCGTCGGCGACCTTGTTGAAGTACTGCTGTCCCTGATCGATCAGGCTGCCGATCGCAACGCGCAGCTCTTCCAACGTGTCGTCCAGGCCGAGTTCGTCGCTGAGGAAAAACCGCTGTCCTGGCTCGATCTTCACCGCTTCCACGGCTTGCTTGGGGCCGTTCATCGCTTCGGCCTGTTCGCGCCACAGGGCGGCGTCGGTGTGCATGGCGTCGAGGGCGGTTTTGATGCCTTCGCCGTGCGGGGGTGCCATCAGAGTCCCTTCGGGGGCTGGTCGGTGACGAAGCCGAGTCGGCGGAGGAATCGCTGCGGGTCGCTCGCCAGGGCGAACAGTTGGGAGATCGCCGGACTCTGCAGTCCGTTGGCCACATCGCCCGGGGCGGTTTTGTCGCGCAGGACTCGCAGGACGTCGGCGAGTTCGCCTTCGATCTCGGTGTTGCGCGCCGCGCTGCACCAGGTCGCGTCGATGACGAGGTCCAGGATCTGGCCTTGTTTCGACGTCCCCCGGACGTGGCCGCCGCTGCTCTGGCCGGACACCGTCGCGCCGACGACATCCGTCATCCGCTGGTTGAACGCCGCCAGGTCGGTGGACGCGGCGTTGATGAGCTGCATCGCGTCGGCTGCCGTGATCGGGTCGTCGGAGGCGGCGATTCCTTCGGCCGGTTCGGCCCGAGTGGCAGGCGGAGCGGTCTGCACGAGCTCGGCCTGTGCCGTCGCCGCCCGCATGGTCGCGTCGTTCGCGGCCGCTACGACGTGCGCGGACAGGCTGCGCGGATCAGTCGTGCTCTTCCAGCCGGAGGCCAGCTCGACCGAGCGGAACTCCCCGGTGTCGGTCACGCGGACGGTGACGACAGCCTCCGGGTCCTGACCTCGAAGCAGGTCGTCCGCCGCCTCCGGTCGCTCGGAGTTCCTGACTTCCTCCGGCCCGAGGTCTTCCTCGTTCAGCCGCCACCGTTGATCCACGGGGCGGGACCATACCTAGACCACGTCGTTCCGCGCCCGGGTTCGTCAACACGGGACGGGTTCGGTGGTGGGAGGCGCGCGTCACTCCGGTGCGATCGCCGCGCGCCGTACCGCCGGAATTCGGCGGCGGGCGGCGGAAGGCCGGTGCTAGCGTCCCGAGCTGCACGCCGTCGGGATGCCGTCGGTGTCGGAACGAGGAGGACGGGTCCTATGTGGACGACTCGGGCGGAGACTCCCACCGACGTGGCGGCAGTGCGCGCGGTGAACGCCGCCGCGTTCCCGACCGAGGAGGAAGCGGACCTGGTGGACTCGCTGCGGGCCGATCCGGCCGCGTGGATCGACGGGCTCTCGACCGTCAGCGCGGACGGCACCGGCGCGGTCGTCGGGCACGCGCTGCTGAGCCGCTGCCACGTGGACGGCGCACCGGCGCTGGCGCTCGCGCCGTGCGCGGTGCTGCCCGAGCAGCAGGGCCGGGGCGCCGGGTCGGCGGCGATCCGCGCCGGGCTCGACGCCGCCCGCGACCGCGGCGAGAACCTGGTGATCGTGCTGGGGCACGCCGACTACTACCCGCGGTTCGGGTTCACCCCGGCCTCCGGGTTCGGGGTGCGCGCGCCGTTCGAAGCGCCCGACGAGGCGTTCCTCGCCCTAGCCCTGGACACCTCGCGCCCCACCCCGACCGGGCTCGTCCGGTACCCGGCGGCGTTCGGCGTCTGACGCCTCAGCGGTCGAGGCGACCCGCCTTGACCGCCCCCAGGAACGCGCCGAACGCACCGGAGCCGAAGGCCAGCACCGGACTCGCCTGCCCCAGCTTCGAGTCCCGCACCGCGGAACGCTCAACGGACAACGCCACTTCGACGCACTCGTTCAACGCACCACTGCGGCTGGATTTCCGCCAGGTCGTGCCGCCGTCGCCGCTCAAGCCCTACCCGTCCACGCGGCCGGACTTGACGCAGGCGAGGAACGCGGCGAACGCACGCGCTTCGAAGCGCAGGACAGGTCCGGCTTCCCCGGACTTGGAGTCGCGCACCGCCGAATGATCCGCGGCCGCGGCCACCTCGACGCACGCGCCACCGTTCGTGTTGCTGCGGCTGGACTTCCGCCAAGTCCGGTTCCGGTGCACTGCGTCCTCCCGATCGTCCTGGAATCGGTCGAAATACGGCTGTGCCGCCTCAGCGGTCGAGCTTCCCGGACTTGATCCCGCGCAGGAACGCGCCGAATGCACCGGAACCGAACGCCAGCACCGGGCTCGCCTGCCCCAGCTTCGAGTCGCGGACGGCAGAGTGATCCGTGGTCAGTGCGACTTCGACGCAGGCGCCACCGTTGGCGTTGCTGCGGGTGGACTTCCGCCAGCTGACGGCCTGGATTTCGCGGGCGGTCACGGCGCCACCTTCTCTGTGCTAAGCGAGCTTTCCGATTGCGTCCCGGATGAGCTCGGCCGAAGCGGACTCGCTGAGCGCCGCGACCCTCAAACGGTTGAACGCTACGGTATAGGACTTGAGGTGTTGGGGACCAGCAAGATAGTCCGCGTTAGTCAAGCCTTCCAAGTACAGGATTGTCTTCTCCGGCTCGGCCAGGCTGAGGATGGTGAACGGTGATCCCAGCGCCAAGTGCGCCCAGTCGGACAACGGCAGCACCTGCAAGGTGACGTGCTTCAGCTTCGCCGTTTCGAGCAGCAAGTCGAGCTGTTCGCGCATGACGGCCGTGCCACCCACGACCCCGCGAATCGCTGGTTCGCCGAGGACCGCGGAGAGTTCGGGCGGATTCGGCCCGGTCAGCCTTGCGCGCCGCGCGACCCGACTCTCCGCGATCCGCCCCACGTCCTCCGGGCGAACCGAGATCGCCTGCGCCAGCAGTGCTTCGGCGTACGCCTTCGTCTGCAAGATGCCGGGGATCATGTCGCCGTAGTGGATCAGCAGTTCGCTCGCGACCGATTCCATGCCGACGTACGACCGCGCCCAGTCCTGGACGCGCCCGTAGCTCCCGCGCTTGCGGGCTTCCTTGGCGAGCTGGTGTGCGCGTTCGGTGCGATCATGGTCGACACCGCAGCGCTCGGCGATCCGGTCGAGCTCGGCGGCCGAGATCGTGCGCGCCCCGTTCTCCAGCTTCGACACCTTGGAGACGTCCCAGCGCAGCAGCTCTGCGATCTCCTTCGGCTCCACGCCCGCGGCTTCGCGCATGCGGCGCAGTTCCAGGCCGAGTTCCAGCCGCCGGATGACCGGTCCGGGATTCGTCACGATGCCTCCTCGATCGTTCGCCGAGGAGTCTGCCGGATCCAGGCCACGACCAAGATCCCCCTAAAGGGCGACTATCTACATGGCAATGCCGCTTATAGATTCAACGCAGCGACAACCTCCCGTCGCCGGCGCGGAACCGGTGGCCTCCCCCTCCCCGACCGGGTCGCCGGTTCCGCGTCCCACCAACGGAATTCGGGAGTGGCGCATGTCCGCGCCGGAACCGCGCGGCTGGCGCGGGGTGTTCAGCAGCGACCGGGTGCACCGGGTCTCCCCCGGCAACGAACGCCGGATCGCGCACGGCGGCCGGGCCCGGCTCGGGCTCGCCGACTGCGGCGCGGTGTGCGTGCCGCCGACGCCGAACGAGTGGCCGCTGGACTCCTGCGCGCGCTGCTACCCCCGGACATGACGGTGCCCGGTGGTCGTGGGACCACCGGGCACCGCGCGCGCTCAGCGGATCAGAACGCGACCACCGAGTACTCGGAGGCGGTCCAGGCCGGAGCACCCTGCACCGGGATGAGTTCCACGCGCACCGACTCCTTGCCCTCGGTCAACGCCACCGGCAGTTCGAACCCGTCCTCCAGCCAGCGGTGCGACTCGTTGCCCAGCGGCTGCAGCCAGGTGCCCGCCGCTTCGCCGTCGACCCGGACCTCCACCTGCTGGTAGGCCTGCGCCTGATCACCGATGCGGCGCAGCCGGGCGCCCTGGTTGTCCTCGCCGAGCTGCACGTCGAAGCCCACCGGCCCGGTCGCGGCCGCCACCGGCGCGCTGCGCTGCTCGTCGGTGCCTTCGAAGCGGGAGTCCAGCGGGTTCACCACCTCGCCCTCGGCCCGGTAGCCGTGCTCGTCCCGGCTGCCCTCGTCGGACACGTCGATCCGGTCCACTTCCTCCTGCGACGCGGGCCGCCCGCCGTACCAGTAGGCGGTGGAGCTGTAGTCGCCCGGCTCGTCGTTGTCCGGACCGTGCTCGATGCCCGCGACCAGGCCGTCGTTGAACGGCACCGCGTCCGGCACCTGCAACCGGTAGGCACCGGTGCAGTCGTACTGGCAGCCGTCCCCGTTCAGCTCGTGCGCCGGGTTGCCCGCCAGCGGCATCGAGAACGTGGTGCCGTCCCGGAAGTACCAGCCCGACTCGTAGTAGTCCTCGCTGCCGGTGCCGTACCAGGCGGGGCTGCGTTCGCCGTTGACGTAGAAGCGCTCGTCGCCCTCCAGGTAGTTGCGCTGGTTCGCCGCCGCGTTCGTCTCCGGCAGGGACAGCGGCTGGTTGCGGTGCGTCGCCGTCGCGTTCGGCGGGATCAGGCCGCGCATGGTGTGCGTGACCCCGTAGAACGTGCCCGAACCGTCCGCGTCCAGGAAGTTCCAGTCCTCGCCGTCCACGGTCCGGCCGCGGTGGTGGGTGGCGTGGAAGTAGCCGGCGTTCTCGTCGGCCTCGCGCGGTGCCACGGAGACCTCGGCGGTCATGCCGTCGATCGGGACGCCGCCGCCGTTGACGATCTCCACGGTGGCGCTGCGGTCGAACGGCATCGGCCACCAGGCGGTGTACCAGCCGCCGTCGCCCGGGTCGATGGAACTCATCATGCTGCGCACGTCGTGCTCGCCCAGGCCGGAGCCGAAGAACTCGCCGATCGGAGCGTCCACGGTGGTCTGGCCGTCGAAGGTGATGCGCAGCCGCGCCGACTCCAGCACGTGCTCGGAGGCGGTGACCTCCTCGGGGCTGAAGCCGTAGCGACCCACCAGCTTCTCCCTGGCGAACACCGCGTTGTCGATGCGGTAGCCGTGCGCGGCCTCCTCGCCGGGATGGCCCGGCCCGACGTCGAGCACGTCGGTGCGCACCCATTCGCCGCCGACGAGGCTCTGCACGTCGTAGCGGAACTCGTTGACGTCCAGCGAGGAGGACGTGAAGCGGTTCGCCACCTCGATCGAGGACTTCCCGGCCGTCAGCTCCGGGGGCACGTCGATCGCCTGCACGCCCCAGCCGCCGGGTTCCGCGGCGCCGCTGCGCCACTCGCCTGCCGGTGCGCCGTCCACGCTGAGGCCCGCCACCTGGTCGGCGACCTGCGGGTCGAAGCGGCGCACGATGCGCACGCCCGCGTTGGCCGGGTGCACCGCCGCGTCGAACCGGCTGCCGCCGCCTTCGCCGAACGCGCGACCGTCGTCGATCACCCGCGGGCTCGGCACGACCTGCGGAATGCGCAGCCGCAGCTCGTTGATCTGGCCCGGCCCGTCCAGCTGCGCCACCGGGGCCGCGGCGCCCGGGGGGACGCCGAAGTCGCGGCGCGTCGGCTGCGCCGCCGGGTCCACGCCCTTCGGGTCGGCGATGCCGAACTTGCGCAGCCGCGCCAGCACGTCCTGCGCCGGATCGGCCGGATCGAAGGTCCGCACGCCCTCCGCGTCGCCGAACGAGCGGTAGTCCACGTGGTAGAAGTCCGGGTTGTTCTGCACCGTCACCCGCATCGACTCGCGGTACGGCATCGGCACCTTGATCACCGCACCACCCGCGGCGTCATCGCCGTTGCCGACCAGCGGCCACTCGAACGGCGCGCCCACCCGGCCGCTCACCACGTCGATCAGCGGCGCGTCCAGCACCGTGCGGCCGTCCAGCTCGACCACGATGTTCCCGGTCCCGGTGACGTCGCCCCACGGTTCGCGGGTGAACCAGATCGAGGAGATCTCGCCCGCACCCGCGCGTTCCGCGATGACGCAGCCGCGCTCGGCCTGCCGCAGGCAGGAGTAGGTGCCGTTGAACCCGTCGTCGTTGCTGCCGTCCCTGGCGAAGCTGGAGAACTGCCCGGTGTGCTCCGATCCGCGCAGCTGGGCGAGCCCGCCCGGCTGGCGGAACGTGTCCCATCCGACGCTGCCCTTGCCCGCCGCGCGCGCCTGCTCCTGCCCCTGCGCCGAGGCGCGCGCCGCGCCGTGGGTGGCCGCGTCGGCGACCAGCGCGGCGGCCGCCAACGACGCCACGCCGAGCACCGCACCGAACTTCCTCGGCAGCCGTCTCGCAGTGCGCAGCGCATCACTCCTGCGGTCTCTCATCAAAGCTCGCCCTCCCCACATCACTATCCACAATGGACAGCGTTGTCCTGGTCATACGACGGTGGTGCGCGGTCGGGAACGGATGGGTCGGTTCCCTCGAACGGGGGCGCACAAGATCACACGCTCGGTTTCACCCGCAGCGTAGGAAGAGGTCGCACCGGCTCCAAGGGACATCGCGGAACAACGAGAATACGGACTCCGAAATTCACTCATTAAGATGGTCACCGGGACTGCGTGGAGATCAATACCACCAACCAGGTGGATTTGATTTCTTTTCGGCGACGTCTCGCTTTGCTAAAGAAAAAGTCGCACGCCAGGGCCACTTTCGCCCTAGCGCGCGACCTGCACCTTCACCGAATCAGAAGTGAGATGTGGTAGCCCTCGAAGTCTCAGCCCTGATTCAGCCGGGCGTACACCTCACCCGCGTTCTCCTTCGTGATCAATTCCGTGGGAAGGGTTTGCAGCTTCTCCGTCGGCTCGCAATCGACCAGGATCTTCTTCGCCGCTTCCACGGCCTCCTCGCCACCGGTCGGATTCAGGAACGTGGCCTGCAACCGGCCCTGCTCCACCGCTTTGATACCGCCCGCCTCGATCGGCAACCCGTCGATGCCCACGAACTTCAGCTGATCCGCCTTGCCCGCGGCCTGCGCGGCCAGGTAGGCACCCTCCGCCATCGGGTCGTTGTGCGCGTACACGGCCTGCGCGTCCGGGTGCGCCTTGAGCAGCGCGTCCATCTTCTCCTGGCCCTCCGCCCGCTCCCAGCCGCCGTCGTCATCGCCGATGATCTCGATCTTCGAGCCGGCGATGCCCTGCATGAAGCCGTCGTGCCGCTCGTGCGCCGGTGTCGAACCGGAGAGGCCCTTGATCTCCACGATCTTGCCGCCGTCCGGGAACAGCACGTTCTTGAAGTACTCGCCCGCCTGCCTGCCGATCGCCTCGTTGTCCACGCCGACGTAGGTGGTGAACGCCTCCCCGTTGACCTTGCGGTCCAGCAGGACCACCGGCGTCCCCGAGTTGTAGGCCCGGCGCACGATGTCCGTCAGCGGCGCCGCCTCGTTCGGCGAGATCATCAGCAGGTCCACCTGCTTGGTCAGGAACGACTCCACGTCCGAGACCTGCTTGGCGTTGTCCTTGGCCGCGTCGGCGAACTGCACGTCCTTGAACTGGGGGACCTGCGCGGCGAACTTGCGGATGTCGTCGTCCATCCGCACGCGGTAGGGCTCGGCGAGGTTCGCCTGGCTCATGCCGATCGTGTACTGGCGGTCCGGGCCGCCGCACGCCGCCCGCGCGTCCTGCGGCTTCGCCGCACCGCTGTTCTCGCTCGTCGTGCCGCACGCGGCGGCCGTCACCGCCAACGCGGCGCAGGCTGCTGCGAACGCGGACCTCGTCGTCTTTCGCATGGTGCTTCCTTCCCGCGGAACTACCAGGGACGCTTCGAGCGGACGGGTGGATCGGGGACGGACCGGTCACGCGGCCGGGCGCAGCCGCTGCAGCGCCGCGGCGGCCACGATCACCAGACCCTTGATCAGCAGCTGCACGTCGGTGTTGACGCTGTTCAGGCTCAGGATGTTGTTCAAGATCCCCAGCAGCAGCGCGCCCGCGATCGTGCCCACCACCGAACCGCGCCCTCCGGCGAGGCTCGTGCCGCCGATCACCACCGCCGCGATGCCGTCCAGCTCGTAGGCGAGACCGTCGTTCGGGCTGCCCGCGTTCAGCTGGCCCGCGTGCACGATCCCCGCCAGCGCCGCGCAGAACCCGGACAGCGCGAACGCGATGATCTTCACGCGGTTCACCCGGGACACCGGACAGGCGCGCCGCCTTCTCGTTGCCGCCGATCGCGTACAGGTGCCGCGAGTAGGCGCTGTAGCGCAGGAACAGGATCGCCGCGACCGCCACCACCGCGAAGATCAACGCCGGGATCGGGACCACCCCGCCGAAGGTGCGCTCCCCCAGCAGCGAGAACAGCATCGGTGCCTGGCCCGCGCCGTCGCCGTAGGAGATCTGCACCGTCTCGCCGCCCGACCACATCCGGGCCAGACCACGCGCGATGTTCAAGCCCGCCAGCGTCACGATGAACGCCTGCACGCCCAGCACCGCCACCGCGGCGCCCTGCAGCACCCCGAAGACCAGGCCGATCAGCAGCACCAGCAGCGCCGCCACCAGCACCCCGAAGTCGTCGTTGACCAGCAGCACCGCCGAGCCCACCGCGGCCAGCCCCAGCACCGAACCCACCGACAGGTCGATGCCGCCGATCAGGATCACGAACGTCAGGCCGACCGCGATGATCCCGATCTCCGATACCGCGCGCACGATGTTGAACAGGTTGTCGCCGGTCAGGAACAGGATCTGGCCGTCGTCGCCGCGCGGGGAGAGCGCGATCGCCGCCAGGAACACCACGACCAGGCCGAAGAAGCTCTGGAACCGGAACAGGGTCTCGACGCGCTCCCGCCTGGACCGGCCGGGTGCCGGGTCGGGTGCGACCTCCTGCTGCGTCTGCTCGCTCATCGCGCTCCTCCCCCGGCGACGGGGCCGCGCCCCGTCTCAACCGCCGACGAACCACCCTTCGGCGACACCTTTTCCCCCATCGCGGCGGCCAACAATTCGGCTTCACCGGCCCGGGTGGTGTCGAACTCGGCGACGCTGCGGCCGTGCCGGAGCACCACCACGCGGTGGCACACGCCGGTCAGCTCCGGCAGCTCCGAGGACGCCAGCAGCACCCCGATGCCGCGCGCCGCGATCTCGCCGAGCAGCTCGTAGATCTCCGCCTTCGCGCCGATGTCCACGCCGCGCGTCGGCTCGTCCAGCAGCAGCAGCCGCGGTTCGGTCAGCAACATGCGGCCGAACACGACCTTCTGCTGGTTCCCGCCGGACAAGGTGCCGACCGGGTCGGCGATGCGGCCCAGCTTCACCTTCAGCCGGTCCACGCTGCGCTCGGTCGCCGCCACCTCGGCACGGCCGCGCACCAGCCCGCCGACGCCGAGCCGGTCCACCACCGACAGCACCGTGTTCGCCCGCACCGAATGCCCCAGCACCAGGCCCGAGGCGCGGCGGTCCTCCGGCACGAACGCGATGCCGCGGCGCAGCGCGTCGCGCGGCCCGCGCGGGCGCACCTGTTCGCCGCCCAGCCGCACCGAACCTTCCCAGCGGCCGGCCGAACCGGCGCCGAACAGCGACTCCAGCAGCTCGGTGCGGCCCGCGCCGAGCAGCCCGCACAGGCCGACGATCTCGCCCGCGCGCACCGACACGTCGATGCCGTCCGGGTCCCGCCTGCCCACCCGGTACCGGCGCGGCAGCACCCGGAAACCGGCGACCGACAGCAGCTCCTCGCCCGGCGGCCGGTCGTCCGCGGTGCGGAACAGGGTGCGCACCGAGCGGCCCACCATCGCCTCCGCGGCCTGCTCGGCGGTGAGGTCGCGGGCGTCGAACTCGGCGACCCGGCGCCCGTTGCGCAGCACCGTGGCCCGGTCGGCGACCGCGCCGATCTCGTCCATCCGGTGCGAGATGTAGACGATGCCGGTGCCGCGCCTGCGCAGCTCCGCGATCACCGCGAACAACCGGTCCACTTCGGAGTGGGACAACGCCGAAGTGGGCTCGTCCATGATCAGGACCTTGGCGTCGAGGGACAGCGCCCGCGCGATCGTCACCAGCTGCTGCTCGCCGACCCGCAGCTCACCGACCGGCCGGGCGGGGTCCAGTTCGATGCCGGTGCGGGACAGCAGCTCGCGGGTGCGCTGCGCCATCGCGCGGCGGTCCACCACGCCCGCGCGGCGCAGTTCCCGGCCCAGGTACAGGTTGTCGGCGACCGACAGCGCGGGGACCAGGTCCAGCTCCTGGTGGATCATCGCGATGCCCGCCTGCTGCGCGTCCGAGGGCTTCGCGAAGCGCACCGGGGCGCCGTCCACCGCGATCGAACCCTCGTGGTCGGCGATGTCGCCGGAGAGCACGCGCATCAGCGTGGACTTGCCCGCGCCGTTCTCCCCCAGCAGCGCGTGGACCTCGCCCTCGTGCACGGTCAGATCGATCCCGTCGCACGCCAGGACACCGCCGTAGCGTTTGGTGATGCCGGTCAGCTCTACCAGTGGCGCTGTCATGGTTCCCCCCGTCACCCGACCGCTGTCACTCCGAACAACCGCACGGACCCGAGAAAACGATTGCTCGGACGCTAAGAGTTTCCAGTTGCCTGTGTCAAGGTTCACAGTCCACCAGCGGGCCGCCCAGCCGCCATTCGGCCGCGACCGACCGCACGACGGTCACGAGGAAGGGGAAGCCCGCAGCTCGGCGATCAACTTCCGGAGAGGTCGTTCCACAGCCGTTCCTGACCGTTACGGTTGTGCTCGTGACCGCCACTCGCGAGCGCCAGAGCGCACCCTCTCCCGACCACGGCGCCCCACACTGGGCAGAACGGTCCGCTTTCCGCACCCGTGGCGTCCCGCTATGGGCGGCGGTGCTGATCGCCGCGGCCGGCACCGCGCTCGGCGCCGGGATCGACCTGCTCATCAGCGGCACCCCCGGACTGATCTTCAAGATCGGCCTGCTCGTCGGGTGCGTGGCCGGGGTGGCGCTGGTGCAGCGGGAGAGCCTGTTCGGCCCGATGGTGCAGCCGCCGCTGGTCGCCACCGTCGTCATGCCGCTGCTCGTGCTGCTGTTCGGCGGCGGAGGCGGCAGCGGGATGATGGGCAAGGTGCTGGGGGTCGTGCAGCCGATCATCGCCGGCTTCCCGATGATGGCGATCACCACCGCGATCTGCCTCGCGTTCGGGCTCGCCCGGATGTTCTGGCTGGAGCGCCACGACGCCGAATCCGAGCTGGACCTGGCCGACCAGCCCACCAAGAAGCGCAAGCCGGTGAAGCCGCCGAAGGAGGCCGCCGAACGTCCGGCGCGCAAGCGGCCCGCCGATGACGAGAAGCGCCCCGCCCGCTCCCGCGACGCCTCCGGCAGGCCCCGCCGCCCCGCCGAGCAGGGCGGCCGCACCCGCGACGCCGCGAGCAAGCGCGACGGGCGCGATCGCGGGACCCCGCCCGCCCGCGGCGAACGCGGCACCCCGCCCGCCCGGGGCGGCACTCCCGGCCGCAGCTCCCAGCCCGGCCGGGCTCCGCGCGGTGAGGGCCGTGGCGAAGGCCGCCCCAGGCCCGCGCCCGGGCGCGGACGTCCCGAACCGAAGCGGGACGACCCGGCGCGCAGGCCCCGCCGCCCGCGCCGCGACGACGACTTCTTCGACTGAATCCGCCGCGCCCCGCGCAGCAGAACGGCCCGCCGACCGATCAGGTCGAGCGGGCCGTTCGCGCTTCGGCGCTCCGAGGTGAGCCGCCCCGCGGAGACGGGGGTAGCTCACCTGCGGTGTCGGGTCAGCGGACGCCCTTCGGCGCGTCCGGGTTCTCCTTGAGGTCCTTGCGGAGTTCCCGCGGCAGCGCGAAGGTGATCTTCTCGTTGGCGGTGGTCACCTCTTCGACCTCGCCGTCCCAGCCGCGCTCGGCGAGGTGCTCCAGCACCTGCATCACCAGCACGTCCGGCACCGAGGCACCGCTGGTCACGCCGACCGTGCCGACGCCCTCCAGCCAGGAGTCCTCGATCTGGTTCGCGTAGTCGATCAGGTGCGAGTCGTGCGCGCCCGCCTGCAGCGCGACCTCGACGAGCCGCTTCGAGTTCGAGGAGTTCTGCGAGCCGACGACCAGCACCAGATCGCACTCGGCGGCCATCGCCTTCACCGCGAACTGGCGGTTCGAGGTGGCGTAGCAGATGTCGTCGCTCGGCGGCGCCTGCAGATCCGGGAAGCGCTCCTTGATCTGGTCGACCCGCTCCATCGTCTCGTCGACGCTGAGCGTGGTCTGCGACAGCCACACGACCTTGTTGGGGTCGCGGACGTGCACCTTGTCCACGTCCTCCGGCTTGTCGACGAGCTGCACGCGGTCCGGCGCCTCACCGGCGGTGCCCTCGACCTCCTCGTGGCCCTCGTGGCCGATCAGCAGGATGTCGTAGTCGTCGCGGGCGAACCGGTTGACCTCCTTGTGCACCTTCGTGACCAGCGGGCAGGTCGCGTCGATGGTGCGCAGGTTGCGGTCCTTCGCCTCCTCGTGCACGGCGGGGCTGACGCCGTGCGCGGAGAACACCACGAGCGCGCCCTCCGGGACCTCGTCGGTCTGGTCCACGAAGATCACGCCGCGGTCCTGGAGCGTCTCCACCACGTGCTTGTTGTGCACGATCTCCTTGCGGACGTAGACGGGCGGACCGTAGGTGTCCAGCGCCTTCTCGACCGTGATGACCGCGCGGTCCACGCCTGCGCAGTAGCCACGGGGTTTGGCGAGCAGGACGCGCTTGGTGCGTCCGCCCTCCGGAGTGCCCTGGTCGGAGGTGCCCTGGTCAAGGTCGCTCTGTGCGAGGCGATCGGCTGCCTGCGGCGAGGTGCTCATGCCGACCAGGGTACGGACCGCTCCCGGACGGGTCAGCCCTGCGGCCACCTCCCGCGCAGGTACCGAACGTCACCGCTCACCCCACCGGTCGACACCTGGAACGCGGCACCCCGCCCCGGATCGGGGACGCGCCACCACCGGGAGCACTCGCGGTACCGCCGAACATCGCAACCGCCCCGCACCTCCGGGCGAAGCTCGTGCGCCCGGCCGATGGTTTCCGCGGCGCGAGTGCGGGAGGCTGGGGCCATGTCGACGTACCCCTTGCCGATCCGCGTCGCGGCCGGACTCGCGGCCGTCACCGCCGAGCAGACCCGGCAGCTGCCCACCCAGCTGCTCGGGCTGCCGCTGACCGTGGCCAGCCAGGCCCTGCAGCTGTCGATGCGGGTGCAGCAGCAGATCACCGAACTGGCCATCCGCGGCGACGAAGCCCTCAGCGCCTGGGACCGCGGCGAGGACCAGCCGGAATGGGCCACCTTCGACGAGGACGAGCCCGCGCCCGGCCCCGCGGCGGCGGACGAAGCGGACGTGCTCACCGGCTACGACGAGATCACCCTGCCGCAGCTCCGCGGCAGGCTGCGCGGCTTCTCCGCGGCCGAGGTCGAAGCCATGCTCGACCACGAGCGGCGGAACCAGCAGCGCCCCGAATTCGTGCGGATGCTCGGCAACCGGCTGGAACGGCTCCGCGCCGAGAACTGACGCGCCGCCCCGTCCCGTCCGGGATCGGCCGTATGATCGCGCCGCCATGCCCGGACGTGGAAGGAGCGGTCCTGAACGCCCCCGCCAACCCACCGCCGACCAGCGCGGAAGATCCGTGGCCGGTGCGCACCGTGGCCCGCAAGATCGCCGACTGGATCCACCGGCTCGGCACCATCTGGGTCGAAGGCCAGATCACGCAGATCTCGCAACGGCCCGGCGCCGCCACCTCCTTCCTCACCCTGCGCGACCCGTCCGCCGAGGTGTCGCTGACGCTGACCTGCGCGTCCTCGCTGCTGCGCAAGCAGGACCCGCCGCTGACCGACGGCAGCCGCGTCGTGGTGCACGGCAAGCCCACGTTCTTCACCGGCCGCGGGACGCTGAGCCTGCGGGTGGACGAGATCCGCGCCGTCGGCATCGGCGAGCTGCTCGCCCGCATCGAACGACTCCGCCAGCTGCTCAAGGCGGAAGGGCTGTTCGACCCGGCCCGCAAGCGGAAGCCGCCGTTCCTGCCGAACAAGGTCGGTCTCATCACCGGGCGCGCGTCCGCCGCCGAGCACGACGTGCTCAGCAACGCGCGGCTGCGCTGGCCGTCGGTGCGCTTCGAGATCCGCAACGTGGCCGTGCAGGGCTCGACCGCGGTGCCGCAGATCCTGGACGCGCTCGGCGAGCTCGAACGCGACCCCGACGTGGACGTGATCGTGCTGGCCCGCGGCGGCGGCAGCGTCGAGGACCTGCTGCCGTTCTCCGACGAGGCGCTGTGCCGCGCGGTCTCGACCTGCCGCACGCCGGTGGTCAGCGCCATCGGGCACGAACCGGACTCGCCGCTGCTGGACCACGTCGCCGACATCCGCTGCTCCACCCCCACCGGAGCGGGCAAACGGGTCGTCCCGGACATGGCGGAGGAGACCCAGCGGGTGCACCAGCTCCGGGACCGCGCGCGACGTGCGCTACACGGATGGGTGGATCGCGAGCGCAGGCTGCTCGATTCGCTGCGCAGCAGGCCCGCGCTCGCCGACCCGCACGGCCCGCTGGACCGCAGATCAGAACAGGTCCAGATCGGACGGGACCGCGCGCGGCGCGCCATCACCGGCGTGCTCACCGCCGAAGGGCACGCGATGACCGCGACTCGATCTCGCTTGACGACCCTCGGTCCTGCGGCCACTCTTGCTCGCGGGTACGCGATCGTGCAGCGCGTCGAGCCCGACGGGGCGGACGGAGTGCTGCGCTCGATCGACCAGGCCCCGGCGGGAACCACCTTGCGGGTCCGCGTCGTTGACGGAGCGGTGCACGCCGTGGTGCCCGACGGAACGGAGTAGTGGAACGAGGGAGGTAGTGGTGCGGGGACAGCAGGAGCCCACATTCCTCCCCTTGACGGTGGCCGTCACGCGCTCGCCGAAGCTGCACGACGCCGAGCAGGTCCGGCAGTGCGCGCGGGAGGCCGACCTGGCCGCCGCGCGCTGCTGGAACGCGCTGCTCGGCGGCTGCGACTCCACCGAGCGCCGGACGCTGCCGCTGAAGCTGCGGGCGCTGGCGGACGCCACGTCCGAGTACGCGGGCAACCGGTGGTGGGTCGGCCGCGGAGCCGGACACCGACGTAGGGTCGCCGAAGCGCAGTTGCGCATCAACGATGCGGTCCGGGAAGGCGACGGCGCCGAGTTCGCCGAGGCGTTCGTCGGCTACGACCAGGCCATCGCGACCGCAGTGGTGTCCGTACCCAGCAAGCTGGAGAGCCCCACCCCGTGACGAAGAACGAGCAGGACGAGCACTTCGACCCGGTCGCCGACCACCCGGACGTCGCCGAACTGGGCTACGAGCAGGCGCGGGACGAACTCGCCGACGTGGTCAAGCGGCTCGAAGCGGGCGGCCTGCCCCTGGAGGACTCGCTGTCGCTGTGGGAACGCGGCGAAGCGCTCGCGGCCGTGTGCGAGCGGCACCTCGCGGGCGCGCGGGAACGCGTCGACCGCGCCCTCGCCGCCGTGGAGGAGCCCGGCGAAGATCGGTAGTGGGCTCGCCCACGTGCCCCGGCTCCGTGCCGCGCGATCTGCGAAGATCCGACGAGCAGGGCGCGCGGAGCCGGCGCGTGCTGCCGATGGAGTCAGCTCGCCATACCGGGAGGCGCGATGAGCACGTCCACCACGCAGGGTCGCCACGAGGCGCCCGACCGCAACCTGGCCATGGAACTGGTCCGGGTCACCGAGGCCGCGGCGATGGCCGCGGGCCGCTGGGTCGGTCGCGGCGACAAGAACTCCGGTGACGGAGCCGCGGTGGATGCCATGCGCAAGCTGATCGGCACCGTCTCGATGCAGGGCGTCGTCGTCATCGGCGAAGGCGAGAAGGACGAAGCGCCGATGCTGTTCAACGGCGAGGAGGTCGGCAACGGCGAAGGCCCCGAGGTGGACGTCGCCGTCGACCCGATCGACGGCACGACGCTGCTGAGCAAGGGCATGCCGAACGCGCTGGCCGTGCTCGCCGTCGCCGAACGCGGTGCCATGTTCGACCCGTCCGCGGTGTTCTACATGGAGAAGCTCGCCGTCGGCCCGGAGGCCGCCGGGGTCGTGGACCTGAACGCGCCGACCGCGGAGAACATCCGCCGCGTCGCGAAGGCCAAGCACATCGACGTCTCCGACGTGACGGTCTGCATCCTGGACCGGCCGCGGCACGAGGACCTGGTCCGCGAGGTCCGCGAGGCGGGCGCCCGCATCCAGTTCATCTCCGACGGCGACGTGGCCGGGGCGATCGCCGCGGCCCGCCCGGACAGCGGCGTGGACATGCTCATCGGCATCGGCGGCACGCCCGAGGGCATCATCACCGCGGCCGCGCTCAAGTGCATGGACGGGGAGATCCAGACCCGGCTGTGGCCGAAGGACGACGCGGAGCGGCAGAAGGCGATCGACGCCGGGCACGACGTGGAGCAGGTGCTGACCACCTCGGACCTGGTGCGCGGGGACAACGTGTTCTTCTGCGCCACCGGCATCACCGATGGCGCGCTGCTCAAGGGCGTGCACTACCGGGCGAACCGGTGCAGCACCCAGTCGATCGTGATGCGGTCGAAGTCGGGCACGGTGCGGGTCATCGACGGCCTGCACAAGCTGTCCAAGCTGAGCGAGTACTCGGACGTGGACCTGGGCGGCACCGAAGGCGGCAGGCACGGCCTGCTCCCCTGATCGCACGACCCGGACCGCCCGTCCCGCGCACGCCGGGGCGGGCGGTTCCGCGTTTCCGGGCGCGAGCTGTTTTTCCCGGTATTTCCCCGAATCGGCCATTCGGGCCGCGTTGACCTGCACCGGAGCCCCGTTCGGCCGTGTGGGTACCGTCGTTGGAGCGACGCGAACACCCACCTAAGTGGGTGCCTCGGAGGAGTGAAGATCCTTACCGTCAGTGGTCACTCGGCCCGCCGCACCGGACCGAGCACCACCCCGGCCGCACCAGGACCGGGCACACGGAAGGACTCGTCCCCCATGCGCACACGCTCCCTGCTCACCGGAGTGCTCGCCGCCGGCGCCGCGCTCGCGCTGGCCACGCCCGCTTCCGCGGCCCAGGACCCCACGCCCATGGTCGTGGGCGGGCACGACGCCACCGAGACCTACTCCTTCATGGTGTCGCTGCAGTCCGGCGGCGGGCACATCTGCGGCGCTTCGCTGATCAAGGAGGACTGGGCGGTCACCGCCGCGCACTGCGTCCAGGGCAGCCAGCCGGAAGACCTGTCCGTGCGCGTCGGCAGCCTGGAGCACGCCTCCGGTGGCGAAGAGGCCGGGATCAGCGACATCAAGGTGCACGACTCCGCGGACATCGCGGTGATCAAGCTGGACAAGGCTGTCTCCGCGCAGCCGATCTCCATCGCCTCCGAGTCGGGCGCGACCGGCACCGAGACCCGCATCATCGGCTGGGGCCAGACCAGCCCGGCGCCGGGCGGCGAGGCCCCCGACACGCTGCAGGAGCTGGACACCGCGATCGTCGACGACGCCGACTGCTCGAGCATCGAGGGCGAGACCGAGATCTGCACCTCCAACCCCGGTGGCGACTCCGGCGCCTGCTACGGCGACTCCGGCGGCCCGCAGATCAAGGGCACCCAGGGCTCCTGGGAGCTGATCGGTGCGACCAGCCGCGCGGGCAACAACGACTCGAACTGCGCGACCGGCCCGTCGATCTACACCGACGTGTCGGCCCTGTCCAGCTGGGTCGAGGAGAACACCGCCGCCTGATCGGCACCCCCTGACCGGCCGCCTTCCCCCTGGGGAGGGCGGCCGTTCCACGTTCAGGACCGGTCGGAGGAGTGGCCGGGGAAGAGGTGGGCGGCCGGGTCGAGGGCGACCGCGATGTTGTTGACCGCGGTGGCCGCCTCGCCGAAACCGGTGGCGATCAGCTTCACCTTCCCCGGGTAGGTGGCCACGTCGCCCGCCGCGTACACCCGGTCCCGGTTGGTGCGCATCGTGCTGTCCACCCGGATCGAGCGCCCGGCCAGCTCCAGCCCCCAGGATTCGATCGGCCCCAGCGAGGCGGTGAACCCGAGCGCGGCGACCACGGTCCGCGCGGGCAGCACCCGCCGCCGCTCGCCGACGGACAGCTCCACCTCGTGCACCCCCTCGGCGTCCCCGCGCACCGCCACCACCTGCGCCTCGGTGATGATCTCGACGCCGAGCGAGGCGACCTCCCGCACCAAGCCGGGGTGCGCGCGGAACCGCGACCGGCGGTGCACGAGGGTCACGTTGCGCGCGATCGGGTGCAGCGCCAGCGCCCAGTCGAACGCCGAATCCCCGCCGCCGACCACCACCACGTCCTGCCCGCGGTGCACGGCCAGGTCCGGCACGAAGTGCACCACTCCCCTGCCCAGCCAGTCCCCGCCCGCGGGCAGCGGCCGCGGCGTGAACTCGCCGATGCCCGCGGTGATCAGCAGCGCTCGCGCGCGCACCGGGTCCGCGCCGGCCAGCACCCGCAGCTCACCGTCCACTTCGGACAACTCGGTGGCGTCCCTGCCCAGCAGGTAGCGGGGTTCGCGCGGCGCGGCCTGCGCCACCAGCGCCGCCACCAGGTCGCGGCCGCGCACCGCGGGGAACCCCGGCACGTCGAAGATCAGCTTCTCCGGGTACATCGCGGTCACCTGCCCGCCCGGCTCCGGCAGCGAATCCACCACCGCCACCGACAGGCCGCGGAACCCCGCGTAGTACGCCGCGAACAGGCCCGCGGGCCCCGCGCCGACGACCAGCAGATCGACCTCGTGCTCGGCCATGCCCCACCCCGCTCGCCCCGGTGCAACGCGGATCACACCCGAGCCTAGACCCGGGCGGAAGTGCCCGGCCCGATGACGATCTCCGTCACCTTTCTCGGTCCAGCACCGGCCGGACGACCCGGAAGTGGGCCGCCCCATACTGACCGGCCCCGCTCGCGCGGTGGACACTTCGGTCATGGCTGAACAGGACTACCGGATCGAACACGACACCATGGGCGAGGTCAGGGTTCCCGCCGACGCCCTGTACCGCGCGCAGACGCAGCGCGCCGTGGAGAACTTCCCGATCTCCGGCCGCGGGCTGGAGCGCGCGCAGATCCGCGCCCTCGGGCTGCTCAAGGCCGCCACCGCGCGGGTCAACGGCAGGCTCGGCATCCTCGAGGCCGACATGGCCGAGGCCATCGCCACCGCCGCCGACGAGGTCGCCGAGGGCCACCACGACGCGCACTTCCCGATCGACGTGTTCCAGACCGGCTCCGGCACGTCGTCGAACATGAACGCCAACGAGGTCATCGCCACCCTGGCGACCCGCGGACTCGGCCGCGACGTGCACCCGAACGACCACGTCAACGCCTCGCAGTCCTCGAACGACACGTTCCCCACCACGATCCACGTGGCCGCCACCGAGGCCGTGCTCGCCGACGTCATCCCCGCGCTGGAGCACCTGGCGGGGGTCGTCGAGGGCCGCGCCGCCGAGTGGACCGAGGTCGTCAAGTCCGGGCGCACCCACCTGATGGACGCGGTGCCGATCACCCTCGCCCAGGAGGCCGGTGCGTGGGCCTCGCAGGTCCGCTTCGGCGTGGAGCGGCTGCGCTCCGGGCTCGACCGGCTCGGCGAGCTGCCCATCGGCGGGACCGCCGTCGGCTCCGGGCTGAACGCACCGGACGGCTTCGGCGCGGCCGTCGCCGCCGAGCTCGCCCGCGTCACCGGGCTGCCGCTGACCGAGGCCCGCGACCACTTCGAGGCGCAGGCCACCCAGGACGGCGTCGTCGAGACCTCCGGGCACCTGCGCACCGTCGCGGTGAGCCTGAACAAGATCGCCAACGACGTGCGCTGGCTCGGGTCCGGCCCGCGCACCGGCCTCGCCGAACTGGCGCTGCCCGACCTGCAGCCCGGCTCCTCGATCATGCCGGGCAAGGTGAACCCGGTGATCCCGGAGGCCACCCTCCAGGTCGTCGCGCAGGTCATCGGCAACGACGCGGCCGTCGCGTTCGCCGGCGCGCAGGGCAACTTCCAGCTCAACGTGAACCTGCCGGTGATCGCCCGCAACGTGCTCGAATCCGCGCGGCTGCTCGCCGCCGTGTCCCGGCTGCTCGCCGACAAGGTGTTCGCCGGGGTCGAGGCCAACGTCGAGCGCGCCCGCGAGTACGCCGAGGGTTCGCCGTCGATCGTCACGCCGCTGAACCGCTTCATCGGCTACGAGGAAGCCGCGTCGATCGCGAAGCAGGCCCTCAAGGAGCGCCGCACCATCCGCGAGGTCGTCCTCGAACGCGGCCACGTCGACTCCGGCAAGCTCACCCTCGAGCAGCTGGACACCGCGCTGGACGTGCTGGGCATGGCCAAGGCGAAGTGAGCCGGTGGGCCGTGCGCACCGCCACCCGGCGAGCGCACGGCCCGATCCGGAGCACCCCCAGCGGTTCCGGATCACGACTACGACGCCGCGCACCGCACCTCCGGTTCCCCCGCTCTCCCGGCGAGTTGCGGGGAACCGCGCGCACCATGGGCGCATGGTGCCGCTGACCGCGGTCGTCGCCGCGTCCGCCGACGTCGCGGCGACCCGCGCCCGCAACGCGAAGATCCACGTCCTCGCCGAACTGCTCACCCGCCTGCGGGGTGCGGAGATCCGGCCGACCGCCGCGCTGCTCGCCGGGGAACTGCCCGGGGGACGCGCGGGCGTCGGCTGGTCCACGTTGCGCTCGCTGCACGCCGCACCGGCCGCCGAACCCGAGCTGACGGTGCTCGACGTGGCCGACGCCGTCGACGCGCTGCGCGCCACCACCGGCGCGGGATCCGGGCAGCGGCGCCTCGACCTGCTGCACGCGCTGCTGGGCCGGGCCACCACCGACGAGCAGCGGTTCCTCGTCCGGATGCTCGGCGGCGAACTCCGGCAGGGCGCGCTGGAAGGCGTGCTGCTGGCGGCCGTGGCCCGCGCCGCCGACGTGCCCGCCGACGCGGTGCGCCGGGCGTTCATGCTCTCCGGGCGGCTGCCCGCCACCGCCGAGGCCGCGCTGACCGGCGGTTCCGCCGCGCTCGCCGAGTTCCGGCTCGAAGTGGGCAGGCCGCTGCGGCCCATGCTCGCCTCCCCCGCCGAGACCCTCGCGGACGCGCTGGACGAACTCGGAGCCTGCGTCGTCGAGCACAAGCTGGACGGGGCGCGGATCCAGCTGCACCGGGACGGCGGGCAGGTGCGGGTGTTCACCCGCACGCTCCGCGAGATCACCGGGCAGGTCCCGGAACTGGTCGAGCTCGGACTCGCCCTGCCCTGCACGTCCGCGGTGCTGGACGGAGAGGCGCTCGCCCTCACCGACTCCGGCAGGCCCCGCCCGTTCCAGGAGACGATGTCCCGCTTCGGCGCCCGCGGCCCGCGCGACGAGGTGCTGCGGCCGCACTTCTTCGACTGCCTGCACCTGGACGGCGCCGACCTGGTGGACGAGCCGCTGCACCGGCGGCTGGCGGCGCTGGCTCGCGTCGCGCCCGAGCACCGCGTCCCCGGCGTGCGGCCCGGCACGGCGGAGGACGCGAGCGCCGTGCTGGACGACGCGCTCGCCGCCGGGCACGAAGGGGTCGTGGTGAAGTCGCTCGACTCGGTCTACGCGGCGGGGCGCCGCGGCCGGACCTGGCGCAAGGTCAAACCGTCGCACACGCTGGACCTGGTGGTGCTCGCCGCGGAATGGGGCCACGGGCGGCGCAGCGGCGCGCTGTCGAACCTGCACCTCGGCGCCCGCGACCCGGCGGGCGGGCCGCCGATCATGGTGGGCAAGACGTTCAAGGGCCTCACCGACGAACTCCTCGCCTGGCAGACCGCCGAATTCCCCCGCCACGAGACGCACCGCGACCGGAGCACCGTGCACCTCGTCCCCGACCTCGTGGTGGAGATCGAACTGGACGGCGTGCAGGTCAGCACCCGCTACCCCGGCTCCGTCGCGCTGCGCTTCGCCCGCGTGCTGCGCTACCGCCCCGACAAGGACGCCGCCACCGCCGACACGATCGACGCGGTGCGGGCCATGCTGCCGGGGGCTCCGGCGGCGGATGAGAAAGTGGAGCCATGACCACACCCAGCGACGACGAGCAGGTCGGCTCGATCGACATCGGTTCGGGCAGCATCGACCCCCGCGACTTCCAGGCGAGCACCTCCTCCGCCGAGGCCGAGTTCTACGTCGCGCTGCTGCTCATCGAGATCTCCTCCGCGTCGGCCACCGAACCGGAGCTCTACGAGGAATCGTTCGTGCTGGTCAAAGCCGAATCCGACGAGGAAGCGCGGGAGAAGGCCGTCGACTACGGCAAGCAGCAGGCCGCCAGCTACCCGAACGAGGACGGCGAGATCGTCACCTGGAAGTTCAAGGAGCTCGTCGAGGTGAAGAAGGTCGAGGACGCCACCTTCGACGACGGCGCCGAGCTGTACAGCCGCTTCTTCCGCAACTACACCGCCTACCGCGCCTTCGAACCGATGCTCAGCGGCGAGGAGATCTGACGCGCCGGTGGGCGGGCCGCACCCGTCCACCCCACCGGTGATCTTGCGACCCGTTCGGGTGCCGCGGCTTGCTCTCGAACGCGCGTTCCCGATGCAGTACGAGCGTGTACTTAGCCGCCTACGCCGACGAGTCCTACGACCTGGACCTCGGCGTGTACGTCCTGACCGCCAGCCTGATCGACCGGACCGAGGCCGAACCGATCCGCGCCGTGCTCACCCACCTGCGCAAGGGTGGGCGAAAACTGCACTGGAGCAAGGAGCCCGATCGTCGTCGCGAGGAGATCGCGAAGGTCGCGAGCTCCTTCCGGTCGACCAACTTGGTGGTCGTCGGCTCGGCGTCTCCGATGAACGCGGAACGCGCCCGCCGCAAGTGCCTCGAAGCAATCCTGCCGGAGGTCGAGGCGGCGGGCGGATCCGTGCTGACGCTGGAATCCCGTCGGCCGCATAACGACAAGCTCGACAAGCAGACCGTGGCGGTCTGCAAGCGCAAACGCGTGATCTCGATGAAGGTTCACGTCGAGTTCATGCCCGGGGACGCCGAGCCGATGCTCTGGCTGCCGGACATCGTGTGCGGAGCGGCGTTGGCCGCCGCACGCGGAAACCGGCGGTACTTGGAGCAGCTGGCCGACGCCGCGCGCCTGCTCGACGTGGATGCGTCGTGAACGGAAAAGGCCCCAGAAAACGCAGAGGCCGGGGTCCCGCCTCCGGCGGGTAGTCCCGGCTTACTTCCACGCACCTCGGTGCGCAGCTACCCACAATGTAGCCGCGCGGCGAAAACCCCCGCAACCACACGTCCGGATGATCCGCTCCGGGTGCGGGGCTCGTCCGATCCGGCCGGTGGCGGCCGTCCGGCACGTATCGTGGAACCTCGTGCGGTTCTTGAACGGGCAGCAGCCCTCCACAGACCTGACCTACGACGACGTCTTCCTGGCCCCGCGCCGTTCCGGCGTCGAGTCCCGGTTCGACGTCGACCTCGCGACCTCGGACGGCTCCGGCACCACGCTGCCGGTCGTGGTCGCCAACATGACCGCCGTCGCGGGCCGCCGCATGGCGGAGACGGTGGCGCGGCGCGGCGGGATCACCGTGCTGCCGCAGGACGTCGCCCCCGAGGCCGTCGCGGAGATCGTGTCCTGGGTGAAGGACCGGCACCCGGTGTGGGACACACCGCTGGTGCTGCGCGCGGACGACGCCGTCGCGGACGTGCTGAACCTGCTCCCGAAGCGGTCGCACGGCGCGGTCGTGGTCGTGGACGAGGACCGCAGGCCGGTCGGCGTGGTGGACGAGGCCGCCTGCTCGGGGGTTGACCGGTTCGCGCGGATCGGCGAGGTCGCCGACCGCTCCCCGCTGGTGCTGGCGCTGGGCACCGAGCCGCGGGAGGTCTTCGAGCAGCTGCACGCCCAGGGCAAGCAGGTGGCGCTCGCGGTCGACGCGGACGGCGGGCTCGCCGGCATCCTCACCCGCCGCGGTTCGCTGCGCGCCGAGATCTACGAGCCCGCGCTGGACGGCGCCGGCCGGCTCCGGGTCGCGGCGGCGGTCGGCGTGAACGGCGACGTGGCGGGCAAGGCCGCCGCGCTGCTGGCGGCCGGGGTGGACGCGCTGGTCGTGGACACCGCGCACGGCCACCAGGAGAAGATGATCAGCGCGTTGCGCGCGGTGCGGGCGCTCGACCCGTCGGTGCCGGTCGTCGCGGGCAACGTGGTCACCGCCGAGGGCGTGCGGGACCTCGTCGACGCGGGCGCGGACGTGATCAAGGTCGGCGTCGGGCCGGGCGCCATGTGCACCACCCGGATGATGACCGGCGTCGGCCGCCCCCAGTTCTCCGCCGTCGCCGAGTGCGCGGCGGCCGCGCGGGAGCTCGGCAAGCACGTGTGGGCGGACGGCGGAGTCCGGCACCCGCGGGACGTGGCGCTGGCGCTGGCCGCCGGGGCCGCCTCGGTGATGGTGGGTTCCTGGTTCGCGGGCACCCACGAGTCGCCCGGTGACCTGCTGCGCGACGAGCACGGTCGCGCGTACAAGGAATCCTTCGGCATGGCCTCCAAGCGCGCCGTCGGTGCTCGGACGCGCACCGACAGCACCTTCGACCAGGCCCGCAAGGCGCTCTACGAGGAGGGCATCTCCAGCTCTCGGATGAAGATCGACCCGAAGCGCCCCGGCGTGGAGGACCTGCTGGACGAGATCAGCTCCGGGCTGCGCTCCTCCTGCACCTACGCGGGCGCGCGGAACCTCGCCGAGTTCCACGAGCGCGCGCTGGTGGGCATCCAGTCCGCCGCCGGTTTCGCCGAGGGACGCCCGCTGCCCGGCGGCTGGTGATCCCGGTGGCCGGTGGCGTCCGCGCGGACGCCACCGGCCCGGGCGTCAGGGGGTGAATTCCCCTTCCAGCATCTCCGTCACCAGCGCCGCCACCGGCGAGCGCTCGGAACGGGTCAGCGTGATGTGCGCGAACAGCGGATGGCCCTTGAGCTTCTCGATCACCGCCGCCACCCCGTCGTGCCGCCCGACGCGCAGGTTGTCCCGCTGCGCCACGTCGTGGGTCAGCACCACCCGGGAGTTCGCCCCGAGCCGGGACAGCACCGTGAGCAGCACGTTGCGCTCCAGCGACTGGGCCTCGTCCACGATCACGAACGAGTCGTGCAGCGAGCGGCCCCGGATGTGGGTCAGCGGCAGCACTTCGAGCATGCCCCGGTCGGTGACCTCGTCGAGGACGTTCTCGCTGGCCAGCGCGCCGAGGGTGTCGAACACCGCCTGCGCCCAGGGCTGCATCTTCTCGTTCTCGCTGCCCGGGAGGTAGCCCAGTTCCTGGCCGCCGACCGCGTAGACCGGCCGGAACACGACGACCTTGCGGTGCTGCTGGCGCTCCAGCACCGCTTCGAGCCCGGCGCACAGCGCGAGCGCCGACTTGCCGGTGCCCGCTCGGCCGCCGAGGGAGACGATGCCGACGTCCGGGTCCAGCAGCAGGTCCAGCGCGATGCGCTGCTCCGCGGAGCGGCCGTGCAGCCCGAAGGCCTCCCGGTCGCCGCGCACCAGCTTCACCTGCTTGTCGGCGGTGATCCGGCCGAGCGCGCTCTGGGTGCCCGCGAGCAGCCGCAGCCCGGTGTTGGCGGGCAGGTCCTTGGCCTCGTCCAGGTCGGCCGCGCCGTCCTTGAACAGCGCGTCCACCTGTTCCGGCGGCAGGTCCAGGTCCGCCATGCCGGACCAGCCGCTGGACACGACGTCCTGCGCCCGGTACTCGTCGGCTTCCAGCGCGACCGAAGCAGCCTTCACCCGCAGCGGCATGTCCTTGGTGACCAGCGTGACCCGGTGCCCGTCGGCGGCGAGGTTCAGCGAACACGCCAGGATGCGGGCGTCGTTGGAGTCGGTGCGGAAACCTGGCGGCAGCACCTGCGGATCGGAGTGGTTGAGCTCGACGTGCAGCGTGCCGCCGTCCTCACCGATCGCGACCGGCGCGTCCAGCCGGCCGTGCTCGATGCGCAGTTCGTCGAGGCCGCGCAGGGCCTCGCGGGCGAACCAGCCGAGTTCCGGGTGATGCCGCTTCGCCTCGAGTTCGCTGATCACGACCAGCGGGAGCACCACGCGGTGCTCGGCGAACCGGGTCATCGCCCACGGATCGGACAGCAGCACCGAGGTGTCGAGCACGTACGTGCGGACATCCGTTCGGGCTGCGATGCCTGCGGAGTCCTCGGCCTGGGCCGGGGTTTCCGCTGTGGCTTGGGAACGTCGTGTGGTCACGGCTACTCCCTCGCGGGCGTGGGGCACACGCCCGCTCGTCGGCGGGCCGGGCCGCCCCTGCCCTGGCCTGGCCGGACCGGCGGGCGGTCCGGCGCAGCCACCGAGGCCGCGCACCGGCCCCGAGCGACCACGGAGGACGGTGATACCGTCCGATCCAGCCAACAGCCACGGTCAGGGCCTCCCCGGACGGGCCATTTACGCGTCGACCCGTCACTTCGGACGCTACCTCCGAGATTCGCTTCTGGGCAGGCGACCAGGCAGGTGATTCGCCAGAACGTCAGCCTGGGGTCACGTGCGCACCGGTTCCGGTGCACCCGGACGCCATCCGCCCGTCGCCCGGACGTTCCCGCGAATCGGACAAGATCCTGGTCACAGCGTTGCGGGCGGGGCAGTCGAACTCCTCCGCCGCGAGCCCCCGGAACCACCCGGACGTACGCACGTGCCGTGATCAACGCAGCGTCCACTTTGGTCTGATCGAGTGAACAACAGGACTTTTCGGACTTGTGGCACCGATTCCGGGGTTCGACCGATCGGCCCAATCGGCGCACCGATCACCCGCCGGGAGTCCACGGCTCGTCCAGCAACCGCCGCACCCCTTCGCCCGCCTCGAGCCTGCGCGCCACCCGCCGCGCCCCTTCCGCGTAGGTGACGACGTGCAGCCGCCACCGCGGATCGGCGGCGAAGCGGAGGAACGCGCGGACGCCGTCCGCGGGCAGGCACGCCCACCGGTGCAGGTGCGCCGCCGCCGCATCGATGCCCGGGCCGTCGTGCAGCAGCAGCGCCGCGTCCGACCGCACCTCGCGCAGCCCGTCCAGCGCGGCCAGCACCCGCTCCGCCCGCTCCCCGTCGACGCGGATCCCCGCCTCCGCCAGCACGTCCTGCGCCCAGCGGCCCCAGCCGGGACCGACCGCGATCCGCAGGCCCAGCTCGGCGACCCCTTCCGCGAGCAGCGACTGCGGGCCGTCCCGCAGCGCGATGCCGTGCTCGGCCCAGCCGCGCGCGCCGACCAGCTCCCGCTCCTTGCGGCAGTGCTCGGCGTGGTGGCCCGGGTAGGACTCGTGCGCGACCAGCGCCGGGAGCCGCCCCGCCCACACCTGCCGGTCCGGGTTCACCGCGACCAGCGAGCGGAAATCACCCAGGTAGCGGTGCAACGCCGACCACGGGCGGCCGCGGACGTAGCGGTGGTCGACGCGCTCCTGCACCGGCAGGCCCGGTTCGGCCCGCACCCGGGCGCGCAACGCGCGGGCGAGCTCGGCGACCCCGCGGGCCAGCAGCGGCGGCGGCACCCGTTCGCGCCGCGCCAGCAGCGCCAGGCGGTCCGCGACGGGCCCCGAGCCGGGCAGCAGCTCCGCCAGCTCCGCGTGCGCGCGGCGGTACCGGTCGGGGTCACCCGGTTCGAGGGAGATGCCGAAGCACGCCGCGACCTCCGCGCGGAAGGACGCCTGTTCCCCGGCCAGTCGTCTGGCCCGGAGTTCCAGCGCGGCGAGCTGCGCGCTCAGGAACGCGGCCCGCGGCGCGGCGAATCCGACGTCGGGGACGGAGGCGAACAGCAATTGCGCCCGTTCTGCAAGTACACCGGGGACTGATATGGGCTCGCGGGCGATCACGCTGTGCAATCGCGGTTCGCCGACGCAGGAGAGCACGAAATCGGGGTCGAGCCGCCCGATGCGCAGTCCGAGCCGCAGGTACTCGCGAACCAGCTCGGCGGCGTCCACCACCGGACGGTACGGCCTCGCTAGCTGCGAGGAAAGGCCCCGAAGACCATTCGGCGGAGCCCGGATCGCGAATCCCCGGCGACCGATGTTATGGAGCACGAATACTTACCGGCGAGTAGCCGGACCGGGGAGCGACGGTTCGCCTTGAGGGCGAAAAATTTTGCCTACACGATGGTGTTAACCAGCTGTGCTTACACCTTCAGGAATGGTTAGGTTTTTTTCGCGGCCGACTCCCTGGGCGAACTTTCCGGGGTGCTCGTGAACGAGGGACCGCGACCGCAACACCCGAAACAACAAGGAGCATCCAAGTGCTGAAGAAGGCAGTGGTCGTCGCCGGTGCGGCGGCGGGTCTGATGGCGCTGGCACCGATCGCGAACGCGGACACCGCGGACAACGACGGCGTCAACCTGCTGAACGACAACAACCTCAGCGTGCTGCCCGTCCAGGCCTGCGGGAACAACGTCGCGGTCCTCGGTGCCGTCGTGCCGATCCTGTCGCCGCAGACCAGCGACTGCGTCAACGCGCCGGTCGTGGACCACCCGTCCGTCAAGGGCTGAAACGGCGCCACCACTCGGTAGTCGGCATTCCGTCGGCGCGGTCCGTGAGAGACGATCTCAATTCGCGCCAGGTTCGCCGAAATCGCCGAGTCACCTCATTTCGAGGTAACGTCGCCGACGGACCGGAATCCACTTGGACTTTTTCGAGCGGAAGCCATTCTCCGGCGACATCACGACCGCCCCGATCCGGTCACTCCACGTGTTCGCACACGGGTGAGCGCGCCACTTCGGGGCATCCCGCGGCAATACTTCTAGGAGAGTGAACGCAATGCTGAAGAAGGCAGTGGTCGTCGCCGGTGCGGCGGCAGGCCTGATGGCCCTCGCCCCCATCGCCAACGCGGACAGCGCCGACAACGACGGCGTGAACCTGCTCAACGGCAACAACATCAGCGCCGTGCCGGTGCAGCTCTGCGGCAACAACGTCGCCGTGCTGGGTGCCGTCGTGCCGGTGCTGTCCCCGCAGACCAGCCAGTGCGTCAACGCCCCGGTCGTCGACCACCCCTCGGTCAAGGGCTGACACACAGGCGCTCGTGTGGATGCATGAAAAGGCCAGGCCCTTCGGGACCTGGCCTTTTCGCTGCGCTGGTGCGGGACCAGCCCGGACGGTCTTCAGCCGCCGTAGCGGCGGTGCCGCGCCGAGTACTCGCGCAATGCGCGCAGGAAGTCGACCCGCCGGAACGCGGGCCAGTACGCCTCGCAGAACCAGAACTCCGAATGCGCCGACTGCCAGAGCATGAACCCGGACAACCGCTGCTCACCGGACGTGCGGATCAGCAGATCCGGGTCGGGCTGGCCCGAGGTGTAGAGGTGCTCCGAGATGTGGTCGACGGTGAGGAACTCCGCGAGCTCCTCGATGGTGGTGCCCGCCTCCGCGTGCTGCTGCAGCAACTTGCGCACCGCATCGGCGATCTCCTGCCGCCCGCCGTACCCGGCCGCGACGTTCACCTGCATCCCCGTGCGGCCCTCGGTGCGCAGCGCCGCCGCCGACAACCGGGCCGCCGTCTCGGTGGGGAGCATGTCCAGCGCACCGACGATCCGCACCTGCCACGGGTTGCTCGCATCGGTGAGCTCGTCCACCACCCCGGCGATGATCTCCAGGAGCGCGTCCAGCTCGGCGCTGGTGCGGTTGAGGTTGTCGGTGGAGAGCAGCCACAGCGTGACCACCTCGACGTCGGCCTCCTTGCACCAGCCGAGCAGCTCGCTGATCTTGCGCGCACCGGCGCGGTGGCCGTGCGCGATGTCGAGCCCGGCTTCCTTGGCCCAGCGGCGGTTCCCGTCGAGGATCACACCTACGTGCCGGGGTGCCCTGGCGCCTCTGAGCTGACGGCGCAGCCGTCGCTCGTACACGTCGTAGATGAGTTCCCGCAGACGAACCTTGAGCGCCACGCTCCCTGAGAGTACGCGCGCCGCTGCGCAGCCCCGACGGTCCCTCCGTCGAATGCCGACCGTGCTGCTCCGAACGCTGCCGCGGCCTGCAACGGACATCACCGCCAGCGGGGGCCTGCGCAGAACCTACGGTCCCGTAATCTTGCGGTGTGACTAGCGCCTTGACCGCTCGACGCGCCACCTCCTCCGTCAAGCCCCGGATGCGCGGCTGGATCCACCTCTGGTCGCTGGTGGGGGCCGTGGCCTCGGGCGCCACGCTCATCTCCTTGGCCGCGGCCACCGTGGGGGCGTCCGCAGCGCTGGGGACCTCCATCTACGTGGCCACCGTGCTCGGTCTGTTCGGGGTCAGCGCGCTGTACCACCGCAAGACGTGGAACTCGGTGGGCGCCCGCACCTGGATGCGCCGCCTCGACCACTCGATGATCTTCCTCTTCATCGCGGGGACCTACACGCCGTTCGCGATGCTGGCGATGCAGCCGACCACCGGCGCCATCGTGCTCGCCGTGGTGTGGGGCGGGGCGCTCGGCGGCGTGGTGCTGAAGCTGGCGTGGCCGAACGGGCCGCGCTGGGTGGGCGTGCCGGTGTACCTCGCGCTGGGCTGGGTCGCCGTGTTCGTGCTGCCGGAGCTGCTGTCCCGCGCGGGCGTGGCCGCGTTCGTGCTCCTCGTCGTCGGCGGCGTGCTCTACTCGCTCGGCGCGGTCTGCTACGCGACCCGGCGGCCGGACCCGTGGCCGAAGACCTTCGGCTACCACGAGCTCTTCCACGCGGCGGTGACCGCGGCGGCGATCTGCCACCACATCGCCATCTGGCTCGCCCTCTACGCCTGACCGGCCGGCCCGCCCCGCCGGTGTTCAGCGGGAGAGGGCGGCCGCCAGTTCCTCGGGCGAGGTGACCGGGCGGTCGCACACGTAGCCGCGGCAGACGTACGCGGCGCTGGCACCGTCGACGAGCCCGCGTCCGGCGAGCAGCGGCACCGCCTCGGCATCCGGGGGCCCGGCCACCGCCACCGCTCCGCCGGGGGCGTGCCGGTGCGCCACCGCGAGCAGTTCCGAGCGCGCCGCCCCTGCGTCCCCCGCCACCGCGATCTGCACCGGACCGTGCGCCAGGGCTTCCGCGGTCGCGAGCCAGTGCCCGGCGAAGCGCGGCGCGCGCTGCACCAGCAGGCCGGCGCGGGACAACGCCTGCTCGGCGGCCGCCCGGTAGCGGGTCGCGCGGTCCGGGCCGGCGAGCGCCGCCGCCGTCAGCAGGGCCGCCGCGGTGGCCGAAGCACCGGACGGGCTCGCGTTGTCCGTCGGATCGGACGGCCTGCGCACCAGCGCCTCGGCGTCCGCGGCCGTGTCGAAGAAGGAACCGGGGTGCTCCGGGTCGGCGAACTGCTGCAGCGCCGTGTCCAGCAGCGCGCACGCGGCGTCGAGCCAGGTCTGCTCACCGGTGGCCTGGTGCAGCGCGAGGAGGCCTTCGGCGAGGCAGCCGTGGTCCTCCAGCACGCCGGCGGCCTGGCCCACCACGCCGTCGCGGGAGCTGCGCCGCAACCGCCCGTCCACCACGTGCCGCTGCACCAGCAGCTCCGCGGCCCGGCGCGCGTCCTGCACCCACTGCGGCTCGTCGAGGACGGCGGCGGCCTCCACCAGCGCGGTCAGCGCCATGCCGTTCCACGCGGTGACGACCTTGTCGTCGATGCCGGGTTGCGGGCGGTGCGAGCGGGCCTCGGCGAGGACGTCGCGCACCCGCCGCCACCGCTCCGCGTCGTCCGGGTCCGCGGGCAGCCGGAGCGTCGACGCCCCCTGCTCGAAGGTGCCTTCCGGCGTGACGACGAGCAGCTCCGCGGCCCACCGGCCGTCCTGCTCGCCCAGCACCTCGACCAGTTCCTCCGGCGTCCACGCGTAGGTCAGGCCTTCCACGCCTTCGGTGTCGGCGTCGAGGGACGCGGCGAACCCGCCGTCGGCGGTGCGCAGGTCGCGCAGCAGGAATTCGGCGGTCTCCCGGGCGACCCGGCGCGCCAGGCCCGACGCGGCCGCGTCCAGCCGGGCCAGGTGCGCGTACGCGCGCAGCAGCAGCGCGTTGTCGTAGAGCATCTTCTCGAAGTGCGGCACCACCCACGCCGCGTCGACGCTGTAGCGCGCGAACCCGCCGACCAGCTGGTCGTACAGGCCGCCGCGGGCCATCGCCTCCGCGGTCGAACCGGCCAGCCGCAGCGCCTCGTCGGAACCGGTGCGCTCGTGGTGGCGGAGCAGGAACTCCAGCACCATCGACGGCGGGAACTTCGGCGCGTCCCCGAACCCGCCGTGCACCGCGTCGAACTCGGCGCCCAGCCGGGAGACCGCCGCGTCCAGCGCCGCGTCGTCCACCCCGGCCTCCGGCAGCGCCGACGGCTGGGCGGCCAACTGCTCGACGACCCGGGTCGCCGCGGCCCGCACCTCGTCACCTCGCTCGGACCAGGCTGCGGCGACCGCCTCCAGCAGCTGCGGGAACGAGGGCATGCCGTGCAGCGGCTTCGGCGGGTAGTAGGTGCCGCAGTGGAACGGTTCGCCGTCCGGGGTGAGGAAGCAGGTCATCGGCCAGCCGCCCTGCCCGGTCATGGCCTGCGTGGCCTCCATGTACACCGAGTCGACGTCCGGGCGCTCCTCCCGGTCCACCTTGATGTTCACGAAGTGCTCGTTCATCGCGGCCGCGATCTCGGCGTCCTCGAACGATTCGTGCGCCATCACGTGGCACCAGTGGCAGGCCGCGTAGCCGATCGAGAGCAGCACCGGCACGTCCCGGCGGCGGGCCTCCTCGAACGCCTCCGGCGTCCAGGGCCACCACTGCACGGGGTTGTCCGCGTGCTGCAGCAGGTAGGGGCTGGTCGCGTCCGCAAGCCGGTTCATGCCGCCAGCCTCCCACCCGCCGATGATCGCCGCACCCATCCGGGTGGGTGCGGTGCGGGCTAGCCGGAGGTGCCGGTGCCGCCCTTCGCCCCGGGTTCCGCCGGCTCCGGTTCGGCCTCCGCGGGAGCCTCCTCGGCGCCGTCGGCCGCCGCTTCGGCGCGGCGCGCGCGGGCCGGGGCGGCCTGGGCGGCGCGCTGCTCGTCGAAGCTGGTGGGCAGCTTCTTCAGGTGCTTGGTCATCGAGCGGATCAGGAACGCCACCGCGATGCCGAACAGCACCAGCAGCAGCAAGCCCACCGGCGAGGACTTGCCGAAGTCCTCGCCCTGGCCACCCGGGTCCGCCGGCGGCGCGGGCGCCTGCGCGACCACCCAGGTCAGCGCTTCGTGCGCGTTCATGCCGACACCTTCTCCCGCACGCCGGAGAACAGGTCGTCCTCCGGCAACGTCGAATCGACCAGCGAGCGCACCAGCTCGTACTCCTCGGTCGGCCACAGCGCTCGCTGGATGTCCAGCGGGACCGCGAACCACCGGCTGTCCGGGTCGATCTGAGTCGCGTGCGCGCGCAGCGCGTCGTCCCGCGCCTCGAAGTATGCCCCGCACTCGACGCGGGTGGTGACCCGCTCATCGGTGTCCGGGCGGTTGCTGCCGTCCCACTTGGCCAGCCAGTCGCCGTACGGCGACTCCAGGCCGCGCTCCAGCAGCGCGTCGTGGAACAGCTGCATCTTCTTCCGGGAGAAGCCGTGCGAGTAGTACAGCTTCAGCGGCTGCCACGGCTCGCCCGCCTCCGGGTACAGCTCCGGGTCGCCCGCCGCGTCGAACGCGGCCATCGACACCTCGTGGCAGCGGATGTGGTCCGGGTGCGGGTAGCCGCCGTTCTCGTCGTAGGTGATGACGACGTGCGGGCGGAACTCGCGCAGCAGCGCGACCAGGTCGGCGGTCGGCAGCGCCGGGTCCACCGTGGCGAAGCAGCCCTCCGGCAGCGGCGGCAGCGGATCGCCCTCGGGCAGGCCGGAGTCGACGTAGCCGAGCCAGCGGTGCTGCACGCCGAGGATCTCGGCGGCCCTGGCCATCTCGGCCCGGCGGATCTCGGGCATGTTCGCCAGCACGTCCGGTCGTTCCATGGCCGGGTTCAGGATGCTGCCGGCCTCACCACCAGTGCAGGTGACGACCATCACGTCGTGGCCCTCCGCCACGTAGCGCGCGGTGGTCGCAGCGCCTTTGCTGGACTCGTCGTCCGGGTGCGCGTGCACCGTCATCAGACGCAGCTTCTCGGCCATCGGAGGCATGTTCCTTTCCCGCTCACGTCACACCCGGCCCCGCTGGTCGCCGGCCGGACACCCACAGGGATACTCAACGCGGGTGTCGCCACCCATTGTTCCCAACGGGCCGACATCCTCGAACGGCCGGGCAGGCTTCGTCCGATCCGGCTAACCCCGATCGGACCAGGAAGGCGGCGTGCGGTGAGCGACCAGGTCCCCGCAGGGCGGTACGGGTCACGGGCCCGTCGCACCGCCCCGCCGGCGGTCCGCTGGGGGCTCGGCGTCCTCGCCGCCGTGGTGCTGCTGGGCGTGGCGCTGCTGGGCTACCGGAACCTGGGCAGCGCGCCGATCGAGGGCAAGCAGGTCGCGTTCGAGGTGATCGACGACGGCTCGGTCCACGTCACCGCCGAGGTCCGGCGCGACGACCCGGCGCGACCCGCCGAGTGCGTGATCCGGGCGCGCGCCGAATCCGGCGAAGAGGTCGGGCGGAAAGAGATTCTCGTGCCGCCCGCCACCGGAACGGTCCAGCAGGGCACGGTGCTACGCACCTCCCATCGAGCGACCATCGGGGAGGTGTACGGCTGCACCTACCGCGTTCCTGAATATTTGTCCACCCACCAGCGGCCAACCGGGTGAACAAGACCTAACGGCCCCGGATGCTGAGAAAATGCACTCCATCGGTGGGCTGATTTGTGCTATCGTCAAGCGCAGCACGGTCCCGCGCGGGCCGTGTTTTTTCCGTTCCTAGCAGTACCCGGAATTCGCGAGGACGGAAGTAGTCGGCCCGCGGAAGGCGGGTCGCCGTCGACGAGGAGTGGTGACCGTGAGCGATACCCAGGTGACCTGGCTGACCCAGGATGCTTATGCGCGGCTCAAGGGCGAGCTCGATGAGCTCGTGGCCAACCGCCCGGTGATCGCCGCGAAGATCAACGAGGCCCGGGAGGAAGGCGACCTCAAGGAGAACGGCGGATACCACGCCGCCCGCGAGGAGCAGGGCCAGCTCGAGTCGCGCATCCGCCAGCTGCAGGAACTGCTGCGGACCGCGCAGGTCGGCGACGTGCCCACCGAGTCCGGCGTGGCCAAGCCCGGCTCCGTGCTGACCGTCCGCTACGACGGTGAGGACGACACCGAGCAGTTCCTCCTGGCCAACCGGGAAGAGGGCGCGCACGGCGATCTCGAGGTCTACTCCCCCAGCTCCCCGCTGGGCCAGGCGCTGCTGGAGGCCAAGGAAGGCGAGACCCGGGAGTACGAGCTGCCCAACGGCGGCACCATGAAGGTGACCCTGGTCAAGGCCGAACCCTTCTCCGGCTGAGCAATAGCGGACGCGGGCGTGCTCCGACCACGCCCGCTCCGCATATCGGATCGCTTTGCGGCCGCACCGGCCCGCGCCGAGCGACGCACGCATCTCCGCGCATAACGCAACCCCGTACCGGAGCGAGTAGCGACGCGTCCCGGCCCGCTGGTCCCGGCCTGGATTTATCGACGAATCGAACTCATTCGAATCCGCGCATTATCGCCGCGCTTTCGCGCGCCCCGAATTCTTTTTCCACGAATGGTCCCGGCACCGCCGGTCGTCGCTGGCCGGCCCGCTCCCGCCCGGCCGCCGAACGCCGATCCGCCCGCACGGCCCGGAGTTCCGGCGCTCGCGCCCGGCGGCGGGCACCGGCCGGGCGCGTCGTGCCCGGCCACCGGAAGATCGTCGCCCAGAACGGGCCTTTTGTCCGGAGGGTGAATTCACCGCGTTCCGGAAACCGACCGGCACCGGCCCGTCACGGCTGTTCCCCCGCCAACCGCTCCAGCAGCGGTCGCACCCGCGGCGGCACCGGGGTGGACAGCGCGATCGACGTGGAGGTCCGCAGCACCTGCGGCGCGGCCACCACCTCGTCGATCACCCGTTGCAGGTCGGCGTTGGACCGCGCCACCACCCGCACCCACAGATCGCCCTCGCCGGTGGTGGTCTGCACCTCGCACACCTCGTCGATCGCGGCCAGCCGCCGCACCACGGCGTCCCGCTGCCCCTGCGCGATCTCCAGCACCGCGAACGCGGTCAGCCCGTAGCCCATGGCCGCCAGGTCCAGGTCCGGTGGGAAGCCGCGCAGCACCTCGCGGCGTCGCATCCGGTCCAGCCGGGCCTGCACGGTGCCGCGGGCGACGCCGAGCCGCCGCGAGCACTCCAGCACCCCGAGCCGGGGCTCGTCGGCCAGCAACAGCAGCAGCCGGGCGTCGAGCGCGTCCAGCTCCGAGTCCTCGTGCTCCACCGCGCCTCCTGCGCAACTTGACCGACCTGGCGAGCCGCGTCCCCGCTCGACCGGACATGTTGTCCAGTGAACTCGGCGTCCCTTGTGCAGCATGACCGACGACCTCACCCTTCGTGGCACACACCTCGCACAACGCAGGGAGGGCACCCGTGACCGGCACCGTTGACCACGGCAGCACCGGCAAGCTCGACGACGTCACCTTCGACCAGATGCGCAGGCTCGTCGGCCTCGTCGACCACGACTCCAGCCGCGACCCGTTCCCGGTGCGGGCGATGGACGCGGTCGTGTTCGTCGTCGGCAACGCCACCCAGAGCGCGTTGTTCTACCAGGTCGCGTTCGGCATGGAACTCGTCGCCTACCGCGGCCCGGAACAGGGCGAGCGGGACCACAAGGCGTACGTGCTCAAGTCCGGCTCGGCCCGATTCGTGCTGCTCGGCGCGGTCGACCCGGACAGCCCGCTCGCCGACCACCACCGGGCGCACGGCGACGGCGTCGTCGACCTGGCGCTGGAGGTGCAGGACGTCGACCGCTGCGTGGAGCACGCCCGCTCCCAGGGCGCCACCGTCCTCGACGAACCGCACGAGCGCGCCGACGAGCACGGCGTGGTGCGGATGGCCGCCATCGCCACCTACGGCGAAACCCGGCACACGCTGATCGACCGCAGCCGCTACACCGGCCCCTACCTGCCCGGGTACGTGGCGCGCACCGGCGGCTACACCAAACCGGCGGGGGCGCCGAAGCGGCTGTTCCAGGCCGTCGACCACTGCGTCGGCAACGTCGAGCTCGGCGAGATGGACCGGTGGGTCGGCTTCTACAACCGGGTGCTGGGCTTCGTGAACATGGCCGAGTTCGTCGGCGACGACATCGCCACCGAGTACTCGGCGCTGATGAGCAAGGTCGTCGCCAACGGCAACCACCGGGTGAAGTTCCCGCTCAACGAGCCCGCCGCCGGGCGCAAGAAGTCGCAGATCGACGAGTACCTGGAGTTCTACCGGGGCGCGGGCTGCCAGCACATCGCGCTCGCCACCGGGGACATCCTCGGCACCATCACCGCGATGCGCGCCGCCGGGGTGGAGTTCCTGAACACGCCGGACTCCTACTACGACGATCCGGAGCTGCGGGCCCGCATCGGGCAGGTGCGGCTGCCGATCGAGACGTTGAAGGAGCACGGCATCCTCGTGGACCGCGACGAGGACGGCTACCTGCTGCAGATCTTCACCAAGCCGATCGGGGACCGGCCCACCGTGTTCTACGAGCTCATCGAGCGGCACGGCTCGCTGGGCTTCGGCAAGGGCAACTTCAAGGCGCTGTTCGAGGCCATCGAGCGGGAGCAGGACCTGCGCGGCAACCTGTGACGCCGGGTGTCCCGCCGCGTCGAGGCGCGGCGGGCACCTCGCTCACCGCTCGGAGGTGACGGTGTAGCCGGCGCGGGTCAGCTCGGCGACCACGTGCTCGCGGTGCTCCGGGCCGCGGGTCTCCAGGCTGACCTCCACGTCCACCTCGTTGAGCGCCAGCGCACCGGAGATCCGGGAGTGCTCGATGTCCAGCACGTTCGCCGCCAGGTCGCCGAGCCTGCCGAGCAGTTCCGCCAGCGATCCCGGCAGGTCCGGCAGCCGCACCCGCAACGACAGGTAGCGGCCCGCGGAGGTCATGCCGTGCCGGATCAGCTGCAACAGCAGCAGCGGGTCGATGTTGCCGCCGGAGAGCACCGCGACCGTCGGCGGTCGCAGCAGGTCCGGCCGTTCCAGCAGGCCTGCGATGGCGGCGACCCCTGCCGGTTCGGCGACCAGCTTCATCCGCTCCAGGCACAGCAGCAGCGCGCGGGACAGGGCCTGCTCGCTCACCGTGATCACGTCGTCGACGAGGGCCGAGACGTGCTCGAAGGTGACCTCGCCGGGCCGGGCGACGGCGATGCCGTCGGCCATCGTGCGGGTGTCCGAGAGCTGCACCGGGGCGCCCGCCGCCAGGGACGGCGGCCAGGCCGCGGCCTGCTCCGCCTGCACCCCGATGACCCGCACCTGCGGCCGCAGCGCCTTCACCGCGGCCGCCACCCCGGCGACCAGGCCACCACCGCCGGTGGGCACCAGCACGGTGCCGACCTCCGGCAGCTGTTCGAGCACCTCCAGGCCGACGGTCCCCTGCCCGGCCAGCACGTCCGGGTGGTCGAAGGGGTGGATGAACTCGGCGCCGGTGCGGGCGGCGTGCTCCTGCGCCAGCGCGAGGGTCTCGGACAGCACGGCGCCCTCCGCGCGCACGTCGGCGCCGTAGGACTGGGTCGCGGCCAGCTTCGGCAGCGTCGCGCGCTCCGGCATGAACACCGTGGATTCGATGCCCAGCAGCGACGCCGCCAGCGCCACGCCCTGCGCGTGGTTGCCCGCGCTCGCCGCCACCACCCCGGCCGCCCGGCGCTCCGCGTCCAGCGCGTGCAGCCGGACGTAGGCGCCGCGCAGCTTGAACGACCCGGTGCGCTGCAGGTTCTCGCACTTCAGGTACACGTCGGCACCGACGTGGTCGCTGAGCACCCGGGAATGCGCGAGCGGGGTGCGGCGGGCCACGTCCACCAGGTCCTCGGCGGCGGTGCGGATCCGGTCCACGCTGATCAGGGACATGCACCAATCGTGCCCCAGCGCGAGCCCGGCCCGTCGACCGAGGTGTTGGGTACGCTGCTCGGTACGCGTGATCTGCCCACGGCATCGGGGCCCTGCCGGGGCGCGCGGACCCACGACGGCGCAACGGCGCGCGGAGCAGCGGCTCCGGGGAGGACACGGATGGCACCGGCGATGGCATCGACGGGAACGCTTCCACTGGTCAGCGGGATCGCGGTGGCCGCGGTCCTGTCGGCGGGCGCCGTGTTCGCGGTCGCCCAGGCGGGCTGCGACGAACCCGGCTCGTACCGGCAGCAGGACGGGGTGGTCGAACTCATCGGCGGCTGCGTGCAGGCGGAGGACCTGCCGGTGTCGCCGGAAGCGCAGGACGGCGGTACCCCGCACACCACCACGAACACCTCGGTCGCTCCCTGACCCGAGCGCCCGCCCTCGGCATGCCGTCGTCCTGTCAGCGGCGAAGCCGCTGAGCAGCGACCACCCGGGCACCTCGCACCGGAGCGGTTTCTCAGCGGGATTCTCGCGAGGACAGCTTTTCCTCCTGTGGCGGAGCCATCCGTGAAAACGATCCCGCAGCGAGACGACCGCCGCCCGCCCGTATCTGAACCCGCCCGGCGAGTCTCGTCGCTTTCCTGTCAGCGGCGCAGCCGCTGAGCAGCCGACCACCCGAGCAACCGGCACCGCAGCGGGTTCTCAGCGGGATTCTCGCGAGGACAGCTTTTTCCCTCGTGGCGGAGCCACTTGGGAAAAAGATCCCGCAGCGAGAATCCCGCTGAGGTT
>NZ_JBEYUS010000051.1:0-49076 GCF_040643635.1 Saccharopolyspora sp. NPDC047091 | reverse complement strand
GCCTCGGGCCTGACCGCGATGGTCGCCGGGCTCGGTGGCGGCAAGTCGTTCCTCGGCGGCGGCACCGTCTACAAGACGTTGCGGGCCGGGGCTCTGAAGCCGTGGTCCACTGCCTCTCCCCCCTCGGAGCATCCCCGCGTGCGCGGGGCCGACGTTGCGGTTCCGGTTCGGACGGGCGGAGATCGAGGAGCATCCCCGCGTGCGCGGGGCCGACCGAGGCCGCCAGCTCCTGAGCGGAGAGGTTGCGGGAGCATCCCCGCGTGCGCGGGGCCGACACCGGCAAGACGATCATCTCCGTCACCGAGGGGGGAGCATCCCCGCGTGCGCGGGGCCGACGATGTGCATGAGGGACTGGACGTGCTCGCAGAGGGAGCATCCCCGCGTGCGCGGGGCCGACCCGGATGGACAGCGAGGCCGGGTGCTGGGCGCAGGAGCATCCCCGCGTGCGCGGGGCCGACACTTGTTGACCTGCGGGTTCATCGACGGATGGGGCTGTTTTCATTCAGTGCGTTCTGGGTGTTGATCATGGATGCCTGTTGCGGCCGGAGTCGCAGCAGGATCGTTCCTCTTGTGCTTGGCGGGCCTCGATTTCCACCATGCACACTTCCATCCCCGATCCCCTCAGTAACATCGGACGCACGAACCGTAGCGAAGCCCACCGACGAACCAGCCCCGAACACATGAAACCCCACAGGACCTCGACCCCGCCTACGAAGCGGAGTGAATGAAAACCAGACCTCCACGAGATAAACCAGCAGGTCAAGAAGTGTCGGCCCCGCGGGCGCGGGGATGGTCCCTGGCCGCTGACCTCGACCGCCTGCGGGCCGAGGTCGGCCCCGCGGGCGCGGGGATGGTCCCGCGTCGGCCGGGATCGCGTACCGCCGCCCCACGTCGGCCCCGCGGGCGCGGGGATGGTCCCGCCACCGCGAACACCGGGGTGTGCACCAGACCGTCGGCCCCGCGGGCGCGGGGATGGTCCCCCGTAGGCGAGTTCGAACTCACCGGCGGTGTTGGTCGGCCCCGCGGGCGCGGGGATGGTCCACCGGATGCCACCCCTGATGCCACCCGCCCCTGGTCGGCCCCGCGGGCGCGGGGATGGTCCCCCCGCGGGTGCCGCCGTAGACGTCACGGGTCCGGTCGGCCCCGCGGGCGCGGGGATGGCCCCTTGGTCACACCGAGTGATCAAGTTGTCCCGTCGTCGGCCCCGCGGGCGCGGGGATGGTCCCCGATCCGGCAGAGCAGTCACCGGGCCGTTGCTGTCGGCCCTGCGGGCGCGGGGATGGTTTCTCGTTGCTGTGCGGGGAGATCCGTGCGATCAGGTCGGGGTCGCGGATAGCACGGGCCCGCTGCCGGTGGCGGTCGGTCAGCCGGGCGGGGGCCCGTCGAGGATGCCGCGGACGAAGCCGAGTTCGAGCAGGTCCCGGGGCCGCAACCGCAACTGGTCCGCCAGGTGCGGCACCTGCTCCGGCGGGAGCTTGAGGATCGACGCCGCCGATTCCGGGGCGATGACGGCGAAGTAGGCGTCCGCGGTGATCCACGTCGCTCCCGGCGCGGCCAGCGCCAGCGCTCCCCCGGACCCGCCCTCGCCGATCACGAGCGTGGTGATCGGCACCTCCGCTTCGGCGACCGCGGTGAACAGCTCGCCGATCGCGGGCCCGGCCCCGGCGAGCTCGGCCGCCGCGCCGTTCGCCGCCCCCGGGGTGTCCACCAGCGTCAGCACCGGCAGCCGCAGCCGGTCCGCCAGCCGCACCAGCCGGGCCGCGGTGCGGAAACCGGCCGGGGTGTTCGCGGTCCCGGTCTGCGCGGCGTAGGCGACGGGGCGGCCCTCGTGCTCGCCGATTCCGCACAGCATTCCCGAATCCACGCCGCCGGCCCGGTCACCGCTGAGCGCGAACCGGCGGGAGAAGCAGTGGTCCAGGTGCTCGACGGCGCGCGGGCGCCCGGTCGCGCGCGCCCGCTGCACGGCGTCCCACCCCGTCTCCGGAAGCCCAGCCCCCGGAGCCCGCCCCGTCTCCGGCGCAGGACTCCTCGGCGGCGGCGCGGGCGGCGCGACGGATTCCGGGACCGCACGGCCCGGTCGCAGCAGGTCCATCAGCTCGGCCAGCACCGCGGGCAGCTCGTCCTCGGGCACCAACCGGTCCACCTGGCCCGCGGCGAACTTCCCGGCCGCGGTGAACGCCTCCCCCGACTCCTCGGCCGGGCGGACCCGGCTGCCGCCGAACGCGACCTCCGCGCCGGGCACCGCGAGCACCACGTCGGCGCCCGCGGCCAGCGACGCCCACATGCCGCCGGTCGTCGGATCGCGCAGCACCGCCACGTGCGGCAGGCCCGCCCGCCTGGTCCGCGAGCAGGCCTGCGCGATCGTCTGCAGCTGGGTGAGCGCGCGAATCCCCTCCTGCATCCGGCTGCCCCCGGACGCGACCAGCGAGACCACCGGCAGCCGCAGTTCCCGGGCCCGGTCGAAGGCATCCACCACCCGGGCGCCCGCCTCCTCGCCGACCGAGCCGCCGAGGAAGCCGAACTCGAAGGCGATCAGCACCGCGCGACCGGACCCGACCGAGCCGAGCCCGCAGCGCACCGATTCCGCCGCGCCGGTGCGCTCGGCGGCCCGCTGCCGCTGCTCGCCGTACCCGGCCCAGTCCAGCGGGCCGTCCGCCGGGCGGGTTCCGGTGCGGCGCGGCGCGAACTCGGTGAAGTCCGCGCACACCGCGGTGATCAGCTCGCGCGCGCCCACCGGATCACCCCAGCGCCTTCTTCATGACCTTGCCCATCTCGTTGCGCGGCAAGGACTCCACGAACCGGACCTCGCGCGGGCGCTTGTGCGGGGTGAGCAGCCGGGCCACGTGCTCGGCCAGCTCCCGGCCGGTCTCGTCCGCGTCCGCGGGCGCCGCGGTGGGCACCACCCAGGCGAGGATCCGCTCGCCCAGGTCCGGGTCGGGCCGCCCGGTGACGGCGACCTCGGCGACGGCCGGGTGCTCCAGCAGCGCGTTCTCGATCTCGCCCGCGCCGATCTTGTAGCCACCGCTCTTGATGATGTCGGTGGCCTTGCGCCCCACGATCCGCAGGTAGCCGTCGGGGGCGCGGGTGGCGACGTCGCCGGTGCGGAACCAGCCGTCGACGAACGCGGCGGCGGTGGCGTCGGGCCGGTTCAGGTAGCCGGTGAACAGGTTGCGGCCGCGCACCAGGATCTCGCCGACGGTCTCGTCGTCGCTGACCTCGATGTCGGCGCCCGCGTCGTCGACGAGCTTGATCTCCACCCCGTCGAAGGGCAGGCCGACGTAGCCGGGCCTGCGGTCCCCGGAGGCGCGCACGCCCGAATTCATGATCGTCTCGCTCATGCCGTAGCGCTCCACCACGCGCTGCCCGGTCAGCCGCGAGATCCGCTCGTGCTCCACCGCGGGCAGCGCGGCCGACCCGGACACCAGCAGCCGGGCGCGGCCCACGGCCCGCGCCAGTTCCGGATCGCGCTCGGCGTCGTCGGCGAGCCGGTGGTACATGGTCGGCACCCCGAACAGCATCGTCGCCGGACCGGCCAGCTCCGCCGCCACCGCCGCCGAGGAGAACCGGCCGAGGTGGTGCACGGTGCCGCCGAGCCGCACCGGCCCGAGGGTGCCGAGGATCAGCCCGTGCACGTGGAACAGCGGCAGCGCGTGCGCCAGCACGTCCTGCTCGGTCCACTCCCAGGCGTCGGCGAGCGCGTCGAGGTTGGCGCGGATCGCCCGGCGCGGCAGCACCACGCCCTTCGGCGGGCCGGTGGTGCCGGAGGTGTAGACGATCAGCGCGGGGCGTTCCTCGTCCGGTTCGGGCGGCAGCTGACCGCCCGGTGCGAGGTCCACCTCGTGCAGCGGGACCTCGGACAACGCCGCGGGGACGGCGAAACCGGGGGCGGCGAGCAGGAGTTCCGGTTCGCTGTCCCGGGCGATGTGCGCGAGCTCCCGCTCCCCCACCTTCGGGTTCACCGGCACCACCGCGGCTCCGGCGGCCAGCGCGCCGAGCACCGCCACCGCGGTCTCCAGCTCCGAGGTCGCCCACACCGCGACCCGCCGGGCGTCGCCGACGCGCTCGGCGACACCCGCCGCGGCGGCCGCCAGCTCCGGGTAGGTCAGGGCGCGGTCGCCGAAGCGCACCGCCTCCTTCGCCACCGGCCTGCGCAGCGTCGGGAACAGTTCCATGCCTACCTCCGGTTCCATGTCACCCCAGTCCGGGGACGACGAACACGAGCCACGCCAGCAGCGGGCCCACCGCGACCACCACTCCGCCGTAGACCATCAGGCGGCGGAAGAACACCTCGCGGTCCACGCCCTTGGCGTTGGCCAGCACGATCGCGCCGTTGGTGGAGAACGGGCTGACGTCCACCAGCGTCGCCGACACCGCCAGCGCCGTCACCACGCCGATCGGCCCGATCGTGCCGGTCGCCAGGAACGGCACCGCCAGCGGGATCAGCGCGCCCATCAACCCGACCGAGGACGCGAACGCGGACACGACACCGCCGATGTAGCACAGCAGCAGCGCCGCCAGCAGCGGCAGCCCGACCCCGGCGACGGCGTGGCCCACGTAGTCGATCGTGCCCATCTCCTGCAGCACCCCGACGTAGGTGAGCACGCCGCAGATCAGCAGCACCGTCGGCCAGGTGACCTCGGCGGGCGCGTTCGCGGCGACCTTCGGCGACAGCACGGTGAGCACCACCGCGACGGTCATCGCCACCAGCCCGGCGTCCAGCTCGAACACCAGCGTGCACACCACCAGCGCGGCGAGCCCGAGCAGCGTCAGCACCCGGTCGCGGTCCAGGCGCAGCACCTCCGGCTCGTCGACGGCCGCGTCCTGCTCCACCCCGGCCCGGGCGGTGCGCAGTCCGCCGAACACGACGAACACCACGCCCGCGATCACCAGGTTCAGCGCGAAGCTCCCCAGGAACAGCACCAGCGGGCTGCCGGGCAGCGCGTTGTCGGCGACCACCCCGTTGACGATCACGCCGTACACGCTGATCGGCGAAAAGCCGCCCGCCTGCGCGCCGTGCACGACCATCGCCCCCATCAGCAGCGGGTTGATGCCGTGCCGGGCGGCGAGGTTCAGCGCGATCGGCGCGATGATCGCGCAGGCCGCGGGGCTGACCGCGCCGATGGCGGTGAGCAGCGCGGCGATGCCGAACATGACCCACGGGATCACCACCAGCCTGCCGCCGACCAGCCGCACCGCCCAGTGCACCAGCCAGTCGGTGGTGCCGTTGGCGCGGGCGATGGCGAACAGGTAGGTGACGCCGACGAGCACCACGAAGATGTCGCCGGGGAACCCGGCGAAGATGTCGTCGTCGGAGAGGCCGCCGGCGAGCTTGCCGACGGCGAAGGCCGCGGCGAACGACAGCACCCCCATGTTCACCGACATCGTCGTGGCCAGCACGAAGCAGGCCACGAGCGCGTAGATGGAAATCAGCTCGGGCGACACCGTTGTCTCCTCACCGTCCCTGCGCCGCGGACGCGCAGTGGTTCACTGGCTGGACCACTGTGCGCCGACGCCCCTGGACCGTCAAGACCCCGAGTGGTCCAGTGCCCGGACCTCTGACCCGCGTTCCGGTGCTAGCCTGGGCGTTCCGCTCCGAACCGGGAGGGAGACGCCGGTGTCCGACGCGCTGCGCCCGCTGACCAGGCCGAAGCTCTACGAGCAGGTCGTGGTGCGGCTGCGCGAGCACATCGCCGCCTCCGGGCTGGACGTCGGCGACCGGCTGCCCCCGGAGCGCGAGCTCGCCGAGCGGCTCGGGGTCAGCCGCGCCTCGGTGCGCCAGGCCATCGTGGTGCTGGAGGTGCAGGGCCTCGTCGAGGTGCGCCACGGCGGCGGGACCTACCTGGCGCGCCGCGACCTGGAGGCCGAACCGGTCGACGAGCTGGTCGCCCGCCGCGACCGGCTGCCCGACGTGCTCGACGCCCGCGAAGGCCTGGAGACCAAGCTCGCCGAGCTCGCCGCCGAACGCCGCACCACCGCCGACCTCGCCGAGATCGACGCGGCGGTGGCCGACATGCGCGCCCAGGTCGAGCGCGGGGAGCGCGGCGCCGATGGAGATCGCCGGTTCCACGCGGCCGTCACCGCCGCCGCGCACAGCTCGATGCTCGCCGAGTTCATGCGCACCATCGCCGCGGAGATCGCCGAGAGCCGCCAGGAATCGCTGCGCCAGCCGCACCGCCCGCCGAAGTCGCTGGCCCAGCACGAGCGCATCGCCGACGCCATCCGCGCCGGGCAGCCGCGGGCCGCGGCCGCCGCGATGCGCAGGCACCTGCGCACCGTCAGCCGGGTCCGGCTGCTGTCCTGGAACCCGGACGCCGACGAACCGCGCTGACCGGCCCGGAGCCGCCGCCCGGTAAGGTCGGCCCGTTCCCCCGTTCGAGTTCCGTGGAGTACGTCCCGATGCCCGCTCGCCCCCGCACCGGCAGCAGGCGCGCACCCGCTCCGGAGCCCGCACGATGATCTGGTGGCTGCTGGCCACGGCGGGCACCGCGCTGCTGGGCAGCGTCTTCCCGCTGGCGAACATCGAGCTGTACCTCGTCGGCGTCCTCACCACCGTGGACGGGCTGAACTGGTGGGCGCTGGCGCTGGCCGCGGCGGTCGGGCAGATGACCGGGAAGACGCTGTTCTACCTGGCGGGCCGGGGCGGGTTCAGCCTCGGCACCCGGCTCGGCCGGATGGCGGACGCCCGCAAGGGCGGCCGGTGGGCGGCGTGGCTGGAGAAGTTCCACGCGCGCACCGAGCAGCACCCGTGGTGGGGGCTGGGCGTGCTGTTCGTGAGCGCGGTGGCCAGCTTCCCGCCGTTCACCGTGCTGTGCTTCCTCTCCGGTGCGGCGGGATTGCCGCTGCTGGGCTTCCTCGGCGTGAGCCTGCTGGGCCGCGCGATCCACTTCCTGGTGCTGGCCGCGGCACCGGAGATCATCCACCAGCTGCCGTTCTTCGGCTGACCTCCCGCGCCGACGCGCGCGATGCATGTCGATCCGCCGCGGCGGGCACCCGTCGGGCACGGACTACCCGTTCCCGGAGGCCTGGCATGACTTCGCACCGCGACAAGCAGGAACAGCTCGACGAAGTGCGGCACGACCCGCAGGACACCTACCTGACCACCCAGCAGGGCGTCCGCGTCGGCCACACCGACGATTCGCTCACCGCGGGCGCGCGCGGCCCCACCTTGCTGGAGGACTTCCACGCGCGGGAGAAGATCACCCACTTCGACCACGAACGCATCCCCGAACGGGTGGTGCACGCGCGCGGCGCGGGCGCCTACGGCTACTTCGAGGCCTACGACTCCTGGCTCGCGGACTACACGGCGGCGAAGTTCCTGACCGACCCGCAGCGGCGGACTCCGCTGTTCGTCCGGTTCTCCACGGTCGCCGGCTCGCGCGGTTCGGCCGACACGGTGCGGGACGTGCGCGGGTTCGCGGTGAAGTTCTACACCGCGGAGGGCAACTACGACCTGGTCGGCAACAACATGCCGGTGTTCTTCATCCAGGACGGCATCAAGTTCCCCGACTTCGTGCACGCGGTGAAACCGGAGCCGCACAACGAGATCCCGCAGGCCCAGTCGGCGCACGACACGCTGTGGGACTTCGTGCAGCTGCAGCCCGAGACGATGCACATGATCATGTGGTTGATGTCGGACCGGGCGCTGCCGCGCAGCTACCGGATGATGCAGGGCTTCGGGGTGCACACCTTCCGGTTCGTCAACGCCGACGGCACCGGCACGTTCGTGAAGTTCCACTGGAAGCCGAAGCTGGGCACCCACTCGCTGGTCTGGGAGGAGTGCCAGCAGGTGCAGGGCAAGGACCCGGACTACAACCGCCGCGACCTGTGGGACGCCATCGAGGCCGGGAACTTCCCCGAGTGGGAGCTGGGCGTGCAGCTGGTCGAGGAGTCCCGGGAGCACGACTTCGACTTCGACCTGCTGGACGCCACGAAGATCATCCCGGAGGAGCAGGTGCCGGTGCGCCCGGTCGGCCGGATGGTGCTGGACCGCAACCCGGACAACTTCTTCGCCGAGACCGAGCAGGTCGCGTTCCACACCGCGAACGTGGTGCCGGGCATCGACTTCACGAACGATCCGCTGCTGCAGGCGCGGAACTTCTCCTACCTGGACACGCAGCTGATCCGGCTGGGCGGGCCGAACTTCGCGCACATCCCGGTGAACCGGCCGGTCGCGGAGGTCTCCACGAACCAGCGCGACGGGTTCCAGCAGCAGCGGATCCACCGCGGGCGGACGAGCTACTCGAACAACAGCCTCGGTGGCGGCTGCCCGGTGCTGGCCGGGGCCGACGAGGGCGCCTTCCAGCACTACCAGGAGAAGGTCGAAGGCGCGAAGATCCGCAAGCGCAGCGAGAGCTTCCAGGACCACTACACGCAGGCGCGGCTGTTCTGGAACAGCATGGCCTGGTGGGAGAAGCGGCACATCATCGCCGCGTTCCGCTTCGAGCTGGGCAAGGTCGAGCACGTGCACGTGCGGGAAGGCGCGGTCGCGCAGATCAACCGGGTCGACCACGACCTCGCCGTCGCCGTCGCCGAAGGCGTCGGCGTCGACCCGCCGGAATCCGCCGGGGCGGGCCACGACGAGACCTCCCCCGCGCTGAGCCAGGCGAGCCCGCCGTTCACCATCGCCACCCGCACCGTCGCCGTGCTCGTCTCCGACGGCGTCGACCAGGCCGAGGTGGCGCGCATCCGCGAGGACCTCGCCGCGCGCGGCGCCACCGCCGAGGTGCTCGGCACCCGCGACGGCAGCGTGCGCGGTGCCGACGAGAGCCGGGTCGCGGTGGACCGCGCCCTGCCCACGATGTCCTCGGCGCTCTACGACGGGGTGATCGTGCCCGGCGGGGTGGAGAGCGTGCGGACGCTGTCCGCGGACGGCTCCGCCGCGCACTTCGTGGCCGAGGCGTTCAAGCACGCCAAACCGATCGGGGCCAGCGACGAGGGCATCGCGCTGCTGCAGCGCGCCGGGCTGGACGACCTGCGCCACGCCGGGGAAGGCGACGACGTGGTGACCGACCAGGGCGTGGTGACCGCCGCACCCGGCGGCGCCGGACTGCCCGCCGACTTCGTCGAGCAGTTCGCCGCGGTGCTCGCCGGCCACCGGGTGTGGGACCGCGAGACCGGCCACGTCGTCGCCTGATCGGGTGCCCGATCGGCGCAACCGCTGGACTGCACGGGTTGTCGCGGCTGCGCCGATCGGTCCCACTCCGGTACCAGGTCCATCACGCCGCGCCCGATGTTTCGCTTTCCCCGCGGTGAGCTTCTACCGTGCTGATCCGTGAGTGTTCTGCGAACCCTTCCCGTCCGGGACGTGCTGGACCGCACCGAGCGCAGCGGTCTGGCCCGGCGGCTGTCCGGTGTCGACCTCGTCGGTTTCGGCATCGGCATCATCATCGGGACCGGCGTGTTCACGCTGGCGGGCGTGGAGGCCAAGGACCACGCCGGCCCCGCGGTGGTGCTGGCGTTCCTCATCGGCGGGGTCGTCGCCTCGCTGGCCGCGCTCTGCTACGCCGAGCTGGCCTCGGCGGTGCCGACCGCGGGCAGCGCCTACACCTACGGGTACGCGACGCTCGGTGAGATCTTCGCCTGGATCATCGGCTGGGACCTGCTGCTGGAGTTCGCGCTCGGCGCGGCCGTGGTGTCCCGCAGCTGGTCCGGCTACGTCGCCAGCCTGCTCGGCCTGCCACCGGAGTGGTTCGGCGAGGAGGCGACGGTCAACGTCGGCGCCATCCTCATCATCGGCGTGCTCACCGTCGTGGCCGTGCTGGGCATCCGCGAGGCGTCCTGGCTCACCAACGCGCTGGTCGTGGTCAAGGTCGCGGTGTGCGTGCTGGTGATCATCGCCGGGCTGTTCTTCTTCACCGGCGCGCACCTCACGCCGTTCGTGCCGCCCGCGCAGCCCGCCGCGCAGGACGCGACCGTGCTGGAGCAGCCGCTGGTGTCCGCGGCGCTGGGCATGGAGCAGTCGATGTACGGGTTCGGCGGGGTGCTCACCGCCGCCGCGATCGTCTTCTTCGCCTACACGGGTTTCGAGGCGCTGGCCAACCTCGGTGAGGAGACCAAGCGGCCCAAGCGCGACCTGCCGGTGGGGCTGCTGGGCAGCCTCGTCGTGTGCACGGTGCTGTACGTGCTGGTGGCGCTGGTGCTCAGCGCGATGGTGGACTACCGGCAGATCGACGAGGCCGCGCCGCTGGCCGCCGCGTTCCACTCGGTCGGGGCGCACTGGGTGGCCGCGCTCATCGCGCTCGGCGCCGTCACCGGGCTGACCTCGGTGATGATGGTCGAGCTGGTGACCATCGGGCGGATCGGGTTCGCGATGAGCCGGGACGGGCTGCTGCCGCCGAAGCTCTCCCAGGTGCACCCGAAGTGGGGGACCCCGCACCGGGTGACGATCGGCGGTGCGGTGCTGGTGATGCTGCTCGGCGGGTTCGTCCCGATCGCGGAGCTCGCCGACATGGTGAGCATCGGCGCGCTGTCCGGCTTCGTCATCGTGGCCATCGCCATCCCGGTGCTGCGCCGCCGGGAACCGGACCTGCCGCGGCCGTTCCGGATGCCCTGGTCCCCGGTGCTGCCGGTGCTGACCGCCGTCGCCTGCCTGTACCTGATGTCGAACCTGAGCGTGCTGACCTGGCTGCGGTTCGCCGTGTGGCTGGTACTGGGCCTGGCGATCTACCTGCTCTACGGCTACCGCAAGTCCCGGCTGGCCACCGGCGCACCGGTGGTCAGCGACGGCGAGTCACGATGAGCTGCTCGGCCACGCCCAGCAGCAGTGCCAGCGTCACGAACCCGACGGCGACGAGCAGTCCGGTGGAGATCGCCGCGTCGTAGCCGCCGGTGGCGATCGCGCCGAAGAACAGCCCGGACGCGGTCGCGGTGCCGATGGCGGTGCCCAGCCGCTGCCCCGTCTGCTGCACGCCCGCGGCGGTCCCGCCGCGGGCGGCGTCCACCTTGGACAGCGTGACGGTTTGGTTCGGCGAGATGACCAGGCCGCTGCCGATCCCGGCCAGCAGCAGCGGCGCCGCCACCACCAGGCCCGCGGCCTGCCCCGGTCCGGTCGACAGCAGCAGGTCCGTCACCACTAGGCCCGCCAGCGCCCCCACCAGTCCCAGCACCACCAGCGACCGGCCGAACCGGTTCACCAGCCGCCCGCTCAGCGCCGAGGAACCGGCCGAGCCGATCGCGAACGGCGTCATCGCCAAGCCAGCCTGCAGCGGCGAATACCCCAGGCCCCGCTGGAAGTACAGCGCCAGCACGAAGAAGATGCTGGTGAACCCGGCGAAGTACAGCATCCCCAGCGCGGTGCCGAAGCTGTAGCTGCGGATGCGGAACAAGCCCAGGTCCACCAGCGGTTCCCGGCCGCGGTCGCGGTAGTAGCGCTCCCACAGCACGAACAGCACCAGCAGCACCGGCGCCGCGCCCAGCAGGTACCACGGCGAGCCGGACCCGCTCTCCCGCTGGATGAGCGGCAGCAGCACGGTCAGCAATGCCCCGGCCAGCAGCAGCACCCCGACCAGGTCGAGGCTGCGCGGCCCCTCCTTCACCTCGTCCTTCGGCAGCACCTTCGCTGCGAACGCCAGCGCGAACAGCCCGATCGGCACGTTCACGAAGAACACCCAGCGCCAGCCCTGCTCGCTGCCGGCGAACTCGATGATGAGCCCGCCCAGCAGCGGCCCGATCGCGGTGGACACGCCGATGACCGCACCGAACATGCCGAAGGCCTTCGCCCGTTCGGGTCCTTGGAACAGCTGCTGGATCAGGCCCAGCACCTGCGGGTTGAGCATGCCGCCCGCGACGCCCTGCACCAGTCGCGAGATCACCAGCCAGGTCGCCCCGGGCGCGAATCCGGCCGCCGCGCTGGCCGCGGTGAACAGCAGCAGCGAGAGCACGAACATCCGGGTGCGCCCGCGGTCGTCGCCGAGCCGCCCGGCCGGCACCAGCACCAGTCCGAAGGTCAGCGCGTAGCCGGAGACCACCCAGCCCAACGCGACCGGCGGGGCGTTCAGCCCCTGCTGCATGGAGGGCAGCGCGACGTTCACGATGCTGACGTCGAGCAGGGTCATGAATCCCGCCAGCAGGCACACCCCCAGGGCCTGCCACCGCTGCGTCGTCGTCGAGGCGGTAGTTGCCGTCATTCCCACATCCTGCCGGTGCGCCGAGGCCCCGTCTCGGCTGAGGGGGGCCGGTCGAGCGCACCGTGAGGTGCTACGGGAGCGCGCCCGGTCACCGTCCGGAGCCGCCGCGCACGTCGTTCGAGGGTTTCCGCTCCGCTGGTAGCGTCCTGCACGCGCAGCCGCGCCGACTCCGCCGCCGACGACCGCACGAGACGATGACCTCCGAACCGAGCGAGCACGCCGGACCCGCCGCCTTGCGCGCCAGGGTCCGCGAGGTGGTGGCCGCCCATCCCGGCAGCCACCGGGAGTTCGCCGACCGGATCGGGCTGGACGCCAGCAAGCTGTCCAAATCGCTCAGCGGGGTCCGCCGCTTCACGCCGGTCGAACTCACCCGCATCGCCGAACTCGGCCAGGTGACGGTGAACTGGCTGATCAACGGGCAGGACGACGCCGAGACGGTGGCGGCGGCGCCGCGGCGAGCGGCACGACCGCCGGAGCGCACCGGGGGCGACCGCTACCAGCAGATCCTCGACGCGGCCTGGGAACTCATCGCCGAGCGCGGGTACCACTCGGTGCGGGTCGCCGACATCGCCGAGGTGTGCGGCGTGAGCGCGGCCGCGATCCACTACCACTTCCCCGGCCGCGACGACCTGCTGACGGAGGCGTTGCGGCACTCGGTGCGCCAGGCCTTCGACCGGCAGGTCGCCGAACTGCACAGCATCGACGACGCGCACCGCAGGCTGCTGCGCCTGGTGGAGCTGCAGCTGCCCGGTTCCCCGGAGCTGCGCCGCGAGTGGTCCATCTGGCTGCAGGTGTGGAACGAGAGCGCGCTGCGACCCGAGCTGCGCGGGCTGCACGGCGACTCGTACACCCGTTGGCACGACACGATCGCGCGAACCATCCGGCAGGGCCAGCGGCAAGGCGTGTTCACCGATGGTGACGCCGAGGAACTCGCGGTGCGGTTGACCGCCCTGATCGACGGACTCGGCATCGGGGTGCTCACCGGCCGCCCGGAGCGCTCGGTCCCCCGGATGCGGCGGGTGCTGCACGACTTCATCAGGCGCGACATCGTCGGCGAGCGCGCCCCGGACCCCGTTCCCCGGCCTCCTGCCGATCACGGTTGGTGAGCTCCCCTCGCCCGTCCGGGTCGCTCGATCGCCGGTTGAACCTCCTGGTCCGGCTCGGTAGTTTCCGAGATCACTCGCCACGGAGGTGATCAGGTGCCGGAGGACGACGAGATCCTGGTCGAGCACCGGGAGGCGGTGCTGCTGCTGACCTTCAACCGGCCGGACCGGCTCAACGCCTGGACGCCGAGCATGCGGCGGCGCTACTTCGACCTGCTGGAGGCGGCCGACGCCGACCCGTCCGTGCGCGCCGTGGTGGTCACCGGCGCCGGGCGCGGGTTCTGCGCCGGGACGGACCTGTCCGCGCTGGACTCGGACCCCGAGCCGGACACCGACGAGCGGGCGATCTCGCTGTCGATCCGGATCCGCAAACCCATCATCGCCGCGATCAACGGCCCGGTCGCCGGGATCGGCCTGGTCGCGGCGCTGTTCGCGGACGTGCGCTTCGCGGCCGAGGACGCCAAGTTCACCACCGCGTTCAGCAGGCGCGGCCTGGTCGCCGAGCACGGCATCTCCTGGCTGCTGCCGAAGCTGGTGGGCGCGGGAGCGGCGCTGGACCTGATGCTCTCCGCCCGCACCCTGCCGGGCACCGAGGCGCACCGGATGGGGCTGGTGGACCGGGTGCTGCCCGCCGCGGAGGTGCTGGCGGCGGCGCTGGAGTACGCGCACGTGCTGGCCACCGAATGCTCACCCGCGTCGCTGGCCGACATCAAGGAGCAGATCTACTCCGGTCTGGACAGCGGATTGGAGACGGCCCGGGCCGACGCGAACAACCGCATGGTCACGGCCTTCGGCAGGCCCGACCTGCGCGAAGGGGTGCGCAGCTTCCACGAGCGGCGCCGCCCGGACTTCCCGCCGCTCGGGGGCTGAACGCGGCCGCAGCCGATACGGTGGCGTCGAGGAGCCCGATCCGCGGAAGGAGCGCCGTGAACTCCGAGACTCCGGAAGCCGACGCAGCCGACCAGAACCGCCCCGTCGAGGACACCGCGGCCGACGATCGCACCGACTCCGCCGAATCGTCGGCGGAGGCCGATCCGGCCGATCTCGCCGAGCAGCAACTGGTGGTCCCCGATGACGAGGACTACGAACGGGACTGACCCGATCCGCGGTGCGCCGCGCGCCGATCACGGTGAATGCCGGATTCGGGGCGCGGCGCTCCTCTAGCCGCACCCGATAGCGAGGTCAAGTTCTTCTCGGAAATTTCCCAGAACTTGCCGCCCGCAATTCTCGCACCCGGGAACTTAACGACGATCACCTGAACCGGCCGTAACGAGCGACCCCACCCTTTCCACCCGGACGGCCGAGCGAAACAACTCGCCATTTCCAGTGCGAACTCACCGACGGACTCAGCCCGGCCACAGGCCGAACATCGTCGCGAATCCCTCGCGCCAACTCGGCCATCCCGGACGCCAGCCCAGCGTCTCGCGGAGCCGGAAATTCGTCGCCCCCCGCTGCTCGGTCAGCCGGTGCACCGTCAGCCAATCCAGCTGCGCCCTGGCCTGGTCCAACGTCAGCGACAACGGCGCCGGACCACCGATCATCCGCGCATAGGCCGGTAACCACTCGGCGTATTCCGCCGGCTCGTTGTCCACCACGTTGAAGGTGCCGGTCTCCCCCGCCTCCAGCACCTCGACGACCGCGCTCGCCGCGTCCTCCACGTGCGTGAACGAGGTCAGCCCCACCCCGTCCAGCACCAGCGGCAGCGCGCTGCCTCGGACCTGCTCGTGCACCAGGCCGCCCGGCGCGTACCAGGTGTCCGGCCCGTACAGCGAGCCGTAGCGCAGCACCACGCCCTCCAGGTCGGTGCGCTCCACGACCGCGCGCTCCATGTCGGCGATCGCGCGCACCACCTCGCCCCAGCGGCCCGGGGCGTCGATCCACAGCGGCGACTCCTCGTCCAGCACGTCGTGGCCGTTCGGGCAGTAGGCGGCGACCATGCTCTGCGCCACCACCCGGCGCACCCCGGCATCAGCGGCCGCCTCCACCAGGTTTCCGGTTCCCTGCTCCCACAGCCGCGAGGTGCGGGCCAGCGCGTCGTCGAAGTCCGGTCCGCGGAACCCGGACACCTGCGCCACCACCACGTCCGGCTCGGCGCGCCGCACCACCTGGCGCAGCCGCGGCAGGTCCAGCACGTCGCCCACCACGACCTCGTCCGCGCCGGTCACGCCCTGCGCGCGACCGGCGGTGCGCAGCAGCGCCGTGACGTGGTGGCCGCGTTCCCGCAGCCGTGGCAGCAGGGTCGTTCCGACCACGCCGGTGGCGCCGGCGACGAACACACGAAGGGACACCCGGGACCTCGCAAAGATCGACTTCAGCGGGGTGGGCAGCCTACCGCGCGGCGACCGGCGCCCACGACGAACATGCGAGAGGCCCACGCCTGGCAGGCGTGGGCCTCTCGGTGTCGGCTCGACTCAGGAAGCGAGGCCGCGGATCTGCGAAGCTTGCGGACCCTTCGGGCCCTGGGCGATCTCGAACTCCACGCGCTGGTTCTCGTCCAACGTGCGGAAACCGGAGGCGTCAATCGCACTGTAGTGGGCGAACACATCGGATCCACCCCCGTCGGGAGTGATGAAGCCGAAGCCCTTTTCAGCGTTGAACCACTTAACGGTACCGGTAGCCATTCTCTTTACTCCTACTTCAGATGGCCAGGGCCGACACTGCGTCAACCCCAAGTCGCCGAGATGATCACCCGGGCCGAACGGCCTCCGGCACAACAAAGCGCCCACGCCACACTTGTTTCGCAGGCACTTTTAAGTACTTCTGGGAACCAAAACTGCAACCGCGGTCAACGCTAGCACCCCGAACGCGGGTTGTCACACACTTGTCACCCGAAGTCGTGGCGACCGAAGTCGGGTGTAACGCCGATCCGCATTCCGGCGATTTCCCTGAAATGGACGTGCGCGCCACCCCGGAGCCGGGATGGCGCGCACGTTCCAGTCGGATGCGGTGAGCCTACGGAATGCTGACCAGCAGCCTCCCCTCGGCCTCCGCCACCTTGTTCTGCTCGGTCTGCCAGTCCGCGAGCCGCAGCGCGGCCGTGCGCGGCGTGGTGCCGTCCGCATCCCAGGCCGCCAGCAGCGGCGGGATCTTCGCCAGCATCTCCTCCCGGAGCACGCTGAACGACAGCACCGGGTCGGCGTCCACCCGGCCGAGCAGCAGCCACCACGCCCAGGCGACCGCACCGGAGTTCGCCACGAAGTCCGGGATCACCGGCACTCCCCGGTCCGCGAGCAGCTCCTCCGCCTCGGGGGTGATCGGCGTGTTCGCCGCCTCGATGATCACCTTGGCGTTGACCTGCGCCACCCGCTCCGGGGTGATCGCGTAGGACACCGCGGCCGGGATCAGCACGTCCACGTCGATCGAGAGCACCGCGTCCCGCGGCAGCCGCTGCACGTCCGCGGGCACCTGGTCCCGGTCGATCTCGCCGAACCGGTCCCTGGCCTCCAGCAGCGCCGGCACGTCGAGCCCGTCCGGGTGGTACAGCGAGCCGGCGGCGTCGGCCACCGCGACCACCTTCAGCCCGGCCTCGTGCAGGTACCAGGCGGCGCCGCCGCCCATGGTGCCCACGCCCTGCACCGCGACGGTGGTGCTCGAGTGGCCCCAGCCGCGGGCGTGCACCACGCCGAGGCAGCACTGCGCCACGCCGTAGCCGCCGACCACGTCGCCGAGCAGCAGCCCGCCCGGGACCGGCGCGTTCAGCCCGGCCCGCACCCGGCGCAGCGTGTGCTCCACGTCGGGCGCCCGGCGGATCGCCGCGTGGTAGGACTGCTGCAGCCCGGCCTCGGAGAAGACGTCGTCGATGAGGTGCTGCGGCACGCCCAGGTCTTCGGCGGTCACCCAGTGCGCGTCGATCCACGGGCGCATGGCCTCGACGAAGCGGCGCAGCACGCCGTGCGCCTCCGGGTCCTTGGGGTCGCAGTCGATGCCGCCCTTGGCGCCACCGACCGGCAGGTCGAACACGGCGGTCTTGCGGGCCATTCCCCGCGCGAGGTCCTCCACTTCCGACATCGTGCATCCGGCGCGCATCCGGGTTCCGCCGGTCGCCAGGCCTGACACCAGGCTGTGCACGACGAGGTACCCATGCTTTCCCGTCACCGGATCTGTCCAGGTCACCCTCATCAGCGGGTCGCAGTCGACGAGTGCCACCGGCCGAACCTCCTCCCAAGTGCAGTGCATGGCATGGGCGCATCGGTCGGCGCCCACCAGAGTTACCTACAGAAGGGGCGTGTTCCGGGCGAGGAGGTTCGAGCACCGCTCAGGGACTGGTCCCGCGGGGCCCGGCTCGGCCGGCCGCACGCGCTGCGCGTCGTGACCACCGCCTTCAGGCGGTGATCAGCCTCAATGTCGCAGCCAGAGCGATGAAGAAGACAGCCAGCGGAGGGGACGGGGAAGGCCGTACTCGTTGGCCCGCATGGTCACCTCCACGTCTCGCTGGCGATGGATCGAAGCTAAACCCGCGCTGGATTTATTGTCAACAATCGTCGTATCCGACATTCGCGCCGTCATCCGGAGTTCACGGCGAAACCTGCACGTGATCCGCCGACAAGCCGCTGACCAGCGTAATCGTAGATCGCCTCGAAGGGGTCGGCTGGCGGCCGACACTCACTCGTCCGGGGTCTTAAGCTCTGGGCGCGGCAGTTGTCCACCGCGTCGGGGCGCGACTTCGCGCGGGTGAACGCAGGGCGTCGGGCGAGCACGAGTTCGGGGAATCGGCTCCGCCGCTCGCGCACGGACTGGGAGGATGCAGGCATGACCCAACCGGGACTCCCCGAGCAGGGGCCCCACCGGCCGGATCCGCAGGATCCACCGGGTGCGCTGGACCAGACGGCGCAGCAGAACCTCATCCAGGAGGTGGGCCGGGCGCTGCTGCGCTCCATGCCCCCCGCGTGGCGCGAGGTCACCGTCGAGTACCGCGCGGTGGGCGGCCACGCCGAGCTCGCCGCGCAGCTGCTGGCCCCCAACGGCACCCCGATCCCGCTCGCGGTCCCGAACGAGGTCGCGGAGCTGTTCGCCCGGCTCCGCCACGGGATGCACGAACCGGACCGCGGGACGTGGATCAGCGCGTTGTACCGCCTGCAGCGGCCCAGCAGCTACAGCGTGGACTTCAACGGCGACCACGAGCCGACCTGGACCCGCACCCCGCGGCCCGAGGAGTTCGCCGCGGAACTGCGCACCTACCCGCGCGCGGGCGCGAACGTCCCCGGCTGGCTCGCCGCCGGCGCGGGAATGCCGGACGCGACCGGCAGCGCCACCCGCGCGCCCGCGCTGCGCACCGCGGAGGTCTTCGACTCGGTCGACGAGCACGGGCACCCGCAGGTGGACCGGCCCGGCATCGACGACGCGGAGCTGCGCGGGATCGTCGACTACCTCGACCGGGCACCGGTGGTGCTCGCCGCGCGCAGCTACGACACCGACCAGCTGGACCCCGCCGCTCCGGCCGACGTGCCGCTGACCTTCCACACCGACGGGCGGTGGATCTGGCCGGGTGCGGTCGGCTACTACCTGCGCAAGCACGGGGTGCCGCCGGACGCGGCGCTGGTCGCGCACATCCGCGGCGCAGGCTTCCGGGTGCCCGAGGTGGACGAGCAGGCCAGGGAGCTCGCGGTCTCGGTGATCACCGGCGAGGGGCAGCGCTGACAGGCGCCGACCTGGCGTTCGTGGACGGCCCGGTCGTCACCTCGGACGCCACCGGTTCGCGCACCGACGCGCTCGCCGTGCGGGCGGGCCGCGTCGTCGCGCTGGGCGAGCGGGCGGTGCGGCCGCTGATCACCCGGCGCACCGAGGTGGTGCGGCTGTCCGGACGGTTGCTGCTGCCGGGTTTCCAGGACGCCCACGCGCACCCGGTGTTCGGCGGCCTGCGACGGCTGCGCTGCGACCTCACCGAAGCGGCCACGGCCGCCGACTGCCTGCGGCTGGTCGCCGCGCACGGCGGTGCGGGCTGGGTGCTCGGTGGCGGGTGGGACTCACCGCTGTTCCCCGGTGGCGCGCCGACCGCCGCCGAGCTGGACCGGGTGACCGGGGATCGGCCCGCGTACCTGATCAACCGCGACCTGCACAGCGCCTGGGCGAACACCGCCGCGCTGCGGCTCGCCGGGGTGCGCGCGGACACCCCCGACCCGTCGGACGGCCGGATCGAACGGGACCGGCACGGCGAGCCCACCGGGACGCTGCACGAGGGCGCCGCCGACCTGGTCGCCCGCGCGCTGCCCGAACCCGACCCGGCCGAGTACCGCGCGGCGCTGCTGGAGGGGCAGCGGGTGCTGCACGCGCACGGCGTCACCGGCTGGCAGGACGCGATCGTCGGCGCCTACCTGGGGCACGCGGACATCGCCGAGACCTACCAGGAGGTCGACCGGGCGGGACTGCTGCGCGCCCGCGTGCAGGGCGCGCTGTGGTGGGACCGCCGCCGCGGGGCCGAGCAGATCCCCGAACTCGTCGAGCGGCGGGAGCGGGCCCGCGGCGAGCGGTTCCGGGCCGAGCACGTGAAGGTGATGCTGGACGGGGTGTGCGAAACCCGCACCGCGGCCATGGAAACGCCCTACCTCGGCGAACGCGGCAGCGGACTGGCCCACGTCCCCGAACCCGAGCTGCGGGAGGTCGTCGCCCGGCTCGCCGCCGCGGGCTTCCCGGTGCACTTCCACGCCGTCGGCGACCGGGCGGTGCGCGCCGCGCTGGACGCCGTCGCCGGGGCGCCCGGATCGGGGCTGCGCCACCAGATCGCGCACGTGCAGGTGGTGCGGTCGCGCGACCTGCCGCGGTTCCGGGAGCTCGGTGTGACCGCCAACGTCCAGCCCGCGTGGGCGATCGCCGACGCGGCGATGACCGAGCTGACCATCCCCCGCCTGGGCGCCGAGCGCGCCGCGCGGCAGTACCCGTTCCGGTCGCTGCACGAGGCGGGCGCCCCGCTCGCCGCGGGCAGCGACTGGCCGGTCTCCGACCCCGACCCGCTGGGCGCGGTGCACGCCGCGGTGAACCGCCGGGAACCGGACGGCGCGGAGCCGTTCCTCCCGGAGCAAGCGCTGGAGCTCGCGACCGCGCTGACCGCGCACACCGCGGGCGCGGCGCGCGCGAACGGCTTCGCCGCCGAGACCGGGTCGCTGGAACCGGGCAAGGCGGCCGACCTCGTGGTGCTCGACCGCGACCTGTTCTCCCTGCCATCGCAGGAGATCGGCCGCGCTCGGGTGGAGCTGACCTTCGCGGACGGAGCACCGGTCCACGGCCGCTGACCGTCCACTGCGGACTTCAGTCCAGCGCGCGGAACACCCGCAGACCGAGCTCGGCGATGCGGTCGCAGGCGAGGCGGTGCGCGGCCCGCTCGTCGCCGAGCTCGTCCACCAGCACCGCCACCACCGCGCGCGGCCGGTGGTCGCCGATCAGCGCCACGTCGTGCCGGGCGTGCGCGATCTCCCCGGTCTTGTTCCAGCAGCGCGCGCCCTCCGGCAGCAGAGCGGGCAGGCGGTCGCGGACCTGCTGCCGGGACAGCACGCGCAGGGCGTGCTCGGTGAGCTCCGGGGGCAGCGCGCGGCCGGTGGCCAACCGGTCCAGGATGCGCGCCTGGTCGTGGGCGCTGGTCGCGTTCCGCCCGGGGGCGTGCACGTCCATCAGCCGCCGTTCGACCCTGGTGGACGTGCAGCCCAGCTCGGCGGCGCAGCGGGCGATCGCCGGGAAGCCCACGGCATCGATCACCGCGTTGGTCGCGGCGTTGTCGCTGATCACGATCATCAGCGCGATCAGGTCGCGGAGCGCGAGCCGGTCCACTCCGGACAGTTCGCGGAGCACGCCGGAACCTCCCGCTCGTTCCACGGGAATCGGCACTGATTCGCCCAGAGTGGACCGTCCGATGTGGACTTGCTGCAACGCGCTGATCATGACCAGCACCTTGATGGTGCTCGCCGGGTGCACCTCGCGGTCGGCGCCGCTGAGCACCGGCACCCGCTCGCGCAGGTCCCACGCGGCGAACCCGAGGCGGCCCGGGAGGTCCCGACTCGCCGCGGCCAGCGAGTGCTCCAACCGCCGTGCGAACCCCATCCGCGCCCCCTAGAGCGTGCCGAGCACCGCGTGCGCGGCGGCGGCGTCCTGCACCCCCACGCCCACGCTGTTGTAGAACACCAGGTCCGCCGTCTCGGCCCGGCCCGGAACGCGCCCGGTGAGCACCTCGCCGAGCGAGCGCAGCCGTTCCCGGTCCAGGTCGCCGTCGCGCAGCGCGCGCACGATCGGCCCGGCGTGGCCTGCGGCGGTGTCCACGTCGTCGACGACGACCGCGCCCGCGCGCCGCACGAGTTCCGCGTCGACCTCGTGGCGGTGCGGTTCGAAGGATCCCACCGACACCACCGTGGCGCCGGGCTCCAGCAGGTCGGTGGCCACGACCGGCTCGGTGCTCAGCGTGCAGGTGGCGATGATCGAGGCGCCGCGCACGGCCTGCTCCGCGGTGTCCGCCGGCCGCACGTCGAGCCCGAGTTCGGCGGCGAGCTCGGCGGCGAGCGCCTCCCGCCGCGGCCGGTTCCGGCCGTGCACGCGGACGGTGCGCAGCTCCCGGACGCGGGCGATGGCGCGCACGTGCGCGCGGGCCTGCACGCCGGAGCCGAGCACCGCGAGGTCGGCGGCCGACGCGGGGGCGAGGGCGTCGACGGCGACCGCGCTGCCCGCCGCGGTGCGCAGCTCGGTGAGCGCGGTGCCCGCCATGACCGCGCGGGGCGCGCCGGTGCGGGCGTCGAGGACGAGCAGGGTTCCGGAGATCACCGGCAGGCCCAGCTCGGCGTTGCCCGGGTGCACCGAGACGAGCTTGGCCACCGCGCCGTGCTCGGGCGAGACGGTGCCCAGGTAGCTCAGCGCGGTGCCGGTGCCGCTGGGCACCGACACCTTCGGGGCGAGCCGGGCGCGGCCGTCGGCGAGCGCCTCGAACGCGGTCCGCTGCGAGCGGATCGCGGTGTCGAGGTCCAGGGCCGCGGTCACGTCCGCGTCGGTCCACATCAGGTCGGTCATCGTTCCTCCGGTGCGCTTCTCCCCCTGCAACCTGGCACACCGCGCGGTGGCGACCGGAACGGGGTTCGGGTGCGGGGTTCGCGGGCCCCGACCTGGCGCAGGGCACGTCCGGTGGTCGCGCGAGGCGATCTTGCTGAGCATCAGCATCGCTGTTGCTCAGTTCGCCAGGAAATCACTCTTCTGATGCTCGATGTTCGAACGCTTGCGCGGTTACCGTGAGTTCCACGCCCGGTCGCGCACCGCAGCCGGCAGTCCGGCCGCCCCGGCGGCTCCCCCGCTCCGCCCGTTCCCGACGACCACCGTTCTCGGCGACCACCGGTTCCGACGAGCCCAGGCCCTGACCAGCACAGGTCTTCACCAGCACAGGTCTTAACCAGCACAGCTCCTGACCAGCACAGGTCCTGACGACCCGAGTCCCGACGAAACCGAGTCCTGCTGAACCCGAGTTCTGCTGAACGCAGGTTTCGCCGGTCCGAGCCCGGTGCCGACCAGCACCGGCCCGCGGTCCCGACGGCACGAGCGCGAGCACGCACACCCGCAAGCACGCACGAGGAACCGCAAGCACGCACGAGGAAGAGGTGGACCACGGTGTCGACGACGGTGAGTTCGGTGATCGGAGCAGGCGCGCACGAGGCGGCGGCCGGGTCCGGCGAATACCTCTCCCGCAACCCCGCACGGCTGGACGACGTGGTGGCGCGCGTCGAACTCGGCGGAGCGGACGCCCTGCACGCCGCAGCGAAGGAAGCCCGCACCGCGCAGCGCGAGTGGGCGCAGGTGCCCGCCCCGGTGCGCGGCCGGGTGATCGCCGAGCTGGGCAGGCTGGTCGAGGCCAACAAGGAATCGCTGGCCCGCCTGGTCACCAGGGAGATCGGCAAGCCCTACGCCGAAGCGCTCGGCGAGGTCCAGGAGATCGTCGACACCTGCGACTTCTTCCTCGGCGAGGGCCGCAGGCTCTACGGGCAGACGGTGCCATCGGAGATGCCGGACAAGCAGCTGTTCACCTTCCGGGTCCCGGTGGGCGTGGCCGCGGTGATCACCGCGGGCAACTTCCCGGTGGCGGTGCCGTCCTGGTACCTGGTGCCCGCCCTGCTCTGCGGCAACGCGGTGGTGTGGAAACCGGCGGAGTACGCGGCCGCGGCCGCCCGCGCCGTCGCCGAGATGGCCTGGCGGGCCGGTGTGCCGCGCGGGGTGCTGAACCTGGTCTACGCCGACGGCGAGGCCACCTACGCGGGGCTGGAGTCCGCGCTGCGCGACGGGCTCGTCGACAAGGTGGGCTTCACCGGCTCCAGCGCGGTGGGCTCCCGCGTCGGCGAGCTGTGCGGCCGGTACACCCAGAGCCCATGCCTGGAGCTCGGCGGGAAGAACCCGATGGTGGTGGCCGCGGACGCGGACCTCGACCTCGCCGTGGAGGGCGCGCTGTTCTCCGGCTGGGGGACGGCGGGACAGCGCTGCACCTCGCTGGGCAACCTGATCGTGCACCGGGACGTGCACGACGAGTTCGTCAGCAGGCTCGACCGGGCGCTGCGCGACGCGGTGATCGGCGACCCGGCGCAGGAGGTGCTCTACGGGCCACTGCTCGACCAGAAGTTCGCCGACGGCTTCGAGGCCGTGCTGGACACCATCGCGGACCACCACCGGGTGCTGGGTTCCGAGTTCATCGGGCGGATCCGCGCCGACGCGCCGCGCGCGGGATTCCTCGGCGACCCGGAAGCCGGGCTGTTCTACCACCCGGTGCTGCTGGACGGCCTGCGTCCCGAAGACCACGCGTTCGCCCAGGAGACCTTCGGGCCGATCGTCGGCGTCAGCACCTTCGACAGCCTGGACGAGGCGATCGAGCTCGGCGACGCGCCCGGCTACGGGCTCTCCGCGGCCGTCTACACCACCGATCCGGCCACCGCCTTCCGGTTCCGGCAGGGCACCCGGGCGGGCATGGTCAGCGTGAACAACTCGACCTCCGGCGCCGAGGCGCACCTGCCGTTCGGCGGGAACGGCCGGTCCGGGAACGGCAGCAGGCAGTCCGGCATCTGGGTGCTCGACCAGTTCACCCGGTGGCAGTCGTTGAACTGGGACTTCTCCGGCAAGCTGCAGAAGGCCCAGATGGACGTGGCCACCGTCGAGCCGGACCGCGGCTACCGGTTGCCGCCCGAGCTGGGCGGCACCGAGTGACCCCGCCGGGCCGGGCCGAGGTCGTCGTGATCGGTGGCGGGGCGATGGGCACCTCCATCGCCTTCCACCTCGCCGAAGCGGGCGCGGACGTGCTCCTGCTGGAACGCGGCGAACTCGGCTCCGGCAGCACCGGCAAGGCGGCGGGCGGGGTGCGGGCGCAGTTCTCCGACCCGGTGAACATCGAGCTCGGCGCGCGCAGCCTGCGCGCCTTCGCCCGCTTCGCCGAACGCCCCGGCGGCAACATCGACCTGCGCAGGCACGGGTACCTGTTCCTGCTCTCCGATCCGGCGGACGTGGCGGCGTTCGAGGAGTCCGTGCGGCTGCAGAACGAGTGCGGCGTCCCCAGCCGGATGCTCACCGCCCGGGAGGCGGGCGAGCTCTCACCACCGGTGTCCGTCGACGGGATCCTCGCCGGCGCCTTCTCCCCCACCGACGGGCACTGCACCCCGGACGGCGTGGTGCAGGGCTACGCAGCCGGGGCGCGCCGCTGCGGCGCCACCGTCCTGCGGCACTGCGCGGTGACCGGCATCGAGGTCACCGGCGGCGCGGTCACCGGGGTGCGCACCGCGGCGGGTCCGGTCGCCACCTCCGCGGTGGTGTGCGCGGCCGGTGCCTGGTCGGCCGCGGTCGGGGCGATGGCGGGCGTGGAGGTCCCGGTCCGGCCGCTGCGGCGGCAGATCCTGGTCACCGAACCCGCGCCCGGATTGCCGGACCGCCTGCCGTTCACCATCGACTTCGGCACCGGCTTCTACTTCCACGAGGAAGGCCCGGGCCTGCTGATGGGCATGCCGGACCCGGTGGACAGCGCCGAGCCGCACCTCGACGACGGCTGGCTCGAACTGCTCGCCGACACGGTGGCGCGGCGGGCTCCGGCGCTGGCCTCGCTGGGGGCGGCGCACCGCTGGGCCGGGCTCTACGAGCTCAGTCCCGACCACAACGCGCTGATCGGCTCGTCCGCCGAGGTGCGCGGATTCAGCTACGCGACCGGGTTCTCCGGACATGGGTTCCTGCAGAGCCCGGCCGTCGGCGAGGTGGTCCGCGACCTGGTGCTGGACCGGCCACCACCGGTCGACGTCAGCGGGCTCGGCCTGGACCGCTTCGCCCGCGACGAGCACCGCCCGGAACGCAACCTCGTCTGAGCCGGTCTGGTTCCCGCTCCGCGTTCCCGCCTTCACCCCGCCAGCGGTGCCGCCGCTGCGGTTCCGCCACCGATCCCCTCGCGCGACGAGGAACGACATCCCGCTGGAGGCAGCCGTGAACGATCCGTTGCAGTCGATCGACGAATGGGGACCGGAGAAGATCGTCTGCGTCTCCGACTCCCGCACCGGGATGCGCGGGGTGCTCGTGGTGGACAACACCGCCCGCGGCACCGGGAAGGGCGGCATCCGGATGAGCCCCGCCGTGACGGTCACCGAGATCGCGCGGCTCGCCAGGGTGATGACGTGGAAGTGGGCCGCGGCCGACCTGTTCCACGGCGGCGCGAAGGCCGGCATCGTGGCGGACCCGTCCGGGCCGGACAAGGAACGCGTGGTGCGCGCGTTCGCCCGCAAGCTCGCCGACCAGATCCCCGCCAGCTACGTGGCAGGCCTGGACATGGGCATGACCGAGCGGGACGCCGCGATCATCCAGGACGAGCTCGGCGACCGCGGTGCCGCCGTCGGGGTGCCCGAGGTGCTGGGCGGGGTGCCCTACGACGAGCTCGGCGTCACCGGGCACGGCGTCGTCGCGGCCCTCGACGCGGCGCTCGCGCTGCGCGGACAGCCGCTCGCCGGGGCGCGGGTGGCGATCCAGGGCTTCGGCGCGGTCGGCGCCGCCGCGGCCCGCCGGTTGCACGAACTCGGCGCGCAGGTGGTCGCGCTGTCCACGGTGGACGGCGGGGTGCACGACCCGGACGGGCTGGACGTGCCGTGGTGGCTGGCGCGGCGCGCCGAGCAGGGCGATAGGTGCGTGCTCGACGCCCCCGCGGTCAAGCGGCTGGACCGCGGCGCCGAGCTGCTCGTCGACTGCGACGTCCTGGTGCCCGCCGCCGGGCAGGACGTGCTCGGCGAGGGGCTCGCCGCCGAGGTCCGCGCCGGGCTCGTGGTCGAGGGCGCCAACCTGCCGACCACGCCCGGCGGCCGCGCGGTGCTGGCGGAGCGCGGGATCACCGTGGTGCCCGACTTCATCGCCAACGCCGGGGGCGCCATCGCCGCCGGGTTCGCGATGGACGCGCGCCGCTCCGCGTTCCGGCCCGCCGCGGACCGGATCCTCGACGAGGTCGCCGAACGCTGCCGGAACAACGCCGCGCTCGTGCTGCGCTCCGCCCAGGACCGCGGCGTCGATCCGCGCACCGCCGCGCTCGACCTCGCCCAGGACCGGGTGCGAGCGGCGATGGAGCTGCGCGGGCGGTCCGCGCGGGTCGAGCCGGAACCGATCGGGGCGGGTGGCTGATCGCGGTGCTCAACCCGATCCACCTGCGAACCCTGCAGGAATGCGTGCGCACCGGCTCCTTCGCGGAGGCGGGCCGGGTGCTGGGCTACACCGCTTCGGCGGTGTCCCAGCAGATGGCGCTGCTCGAACGCGCCGTCGGGGCGCCGCTGTTCGAGCGCTCGGCGCGCAGCGCCCGCTGCACCGCGCTCGCCGTCCGGCTCACCGAACGCAGCCGCGACGCGCTGGGGGCGCTGGAATCCCTCGAACGCGAGGTGCGGGCGATGGTCAGCGGCGAGGAGGGCAGCCTGCGGCTCGCCGGGTTCGCCACCGCCAACGCCCGCATCCTGCCGGGCGTGCTGGCGTCGGTGCTCGAACGGCGCCCGCACGCGGAACTGCAGCTCGACGAGGGCGAGCCGGACGAGGTGGTGGACAGCGTCCTCGACGGCGTCCTCGACGCCGCGGTGGTGTTCGAGTACGACCTGGACCCGCGCCAGTGGCCGCCGGAACTGCGGGTGGACGAGGTGGTGGCCGAGCCGATGCGGCTGGTGCTGCCCGCCGGGCACCGGCTGACGGCCGCGGCGGAGATTCCGCTGCACGAACTGGCGGACGAACCGTGGATCTGCACCCGCCGGGACACCTCGGGGGCCCGTTCCCTGGTGCGGCTGGCGGCCGCCAGCGGGTTCGTCCCGCGGATCACGTTCCGCAGCAACGACTACTCGGTGATCCGGGACCTGGTGGCCCGCGGCATGGGCGTGGCGATGTTGCCCGGCCTCGCGCTCGGTGCGGCCTCGGTGCGCATCACCCGCATCGCCGGACGGCAGCCGCAGCGGCGGGTGCGGGTGCTGTACCGCAAGGAGAACACCAACCCGCTGCTGCCGATCGCGCTGGACTGCCTGCACCGGGCAGGCGCGGAGCTCACCGAGCGCTGGGCGGGCGAAGGCGCATTCCCCGTGTGGCCCGAAGGCGCGGAACCCGGGCTGGAACCCGGCGTCCCGCCGGACGGGCCGGTCGACCTGCGGTGGCACGGCACCGAACCGGTGGCGGGCACCGATGCCGGGCCCGTGGTCGGTGCGAGCGCGGAACGGAGTGATCATGAACCCCGACGGTGAACCGGTCGAGCAGATCGACGAGGACTTCCGCACCGCGGTCGCGGCACTCCCGCCGGGCGGCCCGTCCTCCCCCGGTGCGGGACCGGCGTCGGACGCCGCGTTGCTGGGCCTGTTCGACGCGCAGGCGGGCAGCAGGCACCTGGACTTCGCCGCGCGCTCGCTGGGACGCCGCAAGCTCGGCTTCTACAGCATCGGTTCCAGCGGGCACGAATCGAACGCCGCGGTCGCGGCGGCGCTGCGCCCGACCGATCCGGCGCTGCTGCACTACCGGTCCGGGGCGTTCTACCTGCGCCGTGCCGCGCAGGTGCCGGGGCACGACGCGCTGCGGGACGTGCTGCTCGGCGTCGTCGCCTCCGCGGAGGAACCGATCTCGGCGGGCAGGCACAAGGTCTTCGGGCACGGCGAACTGGGGATCGTCCCGCAGACCTCGACGATCGCCTCGCACCTGCCACGGGCCACGGGGCTGGCGTTCGCACTGGGCCGCGCCGAGCGGCTCGGGGTGGGTTCCGAGTGGCCGGCGGACTCGGTGGTGGTGAGCAGCTTCGGCGACGCCTCCGCGAACCACTCCACCGCGCTCGGCGCGATCAACGCCGCCGCGCACACCGCGCACCAGGGCCTGCCGGTGCCGCTGCTGCTGGTGTGCGAGGACAACGGGCTCGGCATCAGCGTGCGCACCCCGCCGGACTGGATCGCCGCGGCACGGCACCCGGCGCTGCGCTACTCCACTTCGGACGGTGCCGATCCGGTGCGCTGCCTGGAGATCGCGGCCGAGCTCGCGGACTGGGTGCGGGTGAACCGACGTCCCGCGCTGCTGCACCTGCGCACCGTCCGGCTGATGGGGCACGCCGGTTCCGACGTCGAATCGGGCTACCGCACCAGGTCCGAGATCCTCGCCGACCACGCGCGGGATCCGCTGCTGGCCACCGCCGTCGAGTTGGTGCGCCGCGGCGTCCTCTCCCCGGACGCGGTGCTCGGGCGCTACGAGGCCGCGCGCACCGAGGTCGCCCGCACCGCCGAGCAGGTGCTGTCCCGGCCGAAGCTCGCCGACCGGGCCGAGGTGATGGCCGCGATCGCCCCGGCGCACCCGGCCGCGGTGCGGGACCGGGCGACCCGTGTCGAGCCGGGGCGCGCGGCGCACTTCGGCACCGCGCCACCGGAATCGGAAGGGCCGCTCACCCTCGCCGAGTCGATCAACCGCGGGCTGGCGGACGCGCTGGCCGGCGACCCCGGGGTGCTGGTGTTCGGCGAGGACGTCGGGGCCAAGGGCGGGGTGTACGGCGTGACGCGGGGGCTGCGCCGCGCCTTCGGCGGGCTGCGCGTGTTCGACACCCTGCTCGACGAGCAGAGCATCCTCGGCACGGCGCTCGGCAGCGGGCTGGCGGGGATGCTGCCGATCCCGGAGATCCAGTACCTCGCCTACCTGCACAACGCGGCGGACCAGCTGCGGGGCGAGGCGGCGACGCTGGGGTTCTTCTCCGACGGCAGGTTCCGCAACCCGATGGTGGTGCGCATCGCGGGCTACGGCTACCAGAAGGGGTTCGGCGGCCACTTCCACAACGACAACTCGGTGGCGGCGCTGCGCGACATCCCCGGCCTGGTGGTGGCCTCCCCGTCCCGGCCGGAGGACGCCGCGGCGATGCTGCGCACCTGCGTGGCGGCGGCCCGCGAGGACGGGCGGGTGTGCGCATTCCTCGAACCGATCGCGCTCTACCACGAGCGCGACCTGCACGAGCCCGGCGACGACGGCTGGCGCGCCCGCTACCCGGCACCGGCCGAGGAGCACGTGCCGATCGGCCGGGCCCGCACGCACGGCGACGGCGGGGAACTGACGCTCGTGACATTCGGAAACGGGCTGCCCCGATGTCTGCGGGTGGCACGGCGGCTGCGCCGCGAGGGTGCCGGGGTGCGGGTGCTGGACCTGCGTTGGCTGAGCCCGCTGCCGGCCGCGGACCTGCTCGCCGCCGCCCGGGCGACCGGGCGGGTGCTGGTGGTCGACGAGACCCGGCGCAGCGGGGGCGTCTCCGAACCGGTGGTGACCGCGCTCGTCGACGGCGGCTTCACCGGTCCGATCGCCCGGGTGACCAGTGCGGACAGCTTCATCCCGCTCGGCGCCGCCGCGGGGCACGTGCTGCTGGACGAACGGACCGTGGAGGACGCCGCCCGCGATCTGCTCCGGAAGCGGCCGAGGTGATCACCCGCGCCCGCACCGGCAGAAGACCCGCGCTACGGCAGAAGATGAGCGCGGTCCGACCGAGCGGCCGAGGCCGGACCTCGCCCACAGCACGGCCACCGTCCCGACGAGCACGACCACAACCCGCGCGCACCGCCGAGCTCCGAACCCGCGCAGCGTTCTCGTCCGATTCAGGTCAGCGGCGAAGCGCTGAGCAACGACCCCGCACGCAACCTCCGCTGCCGCGGGTTCTCAGCGGAATTCTCGCAAGGACACTGCTGCTGTGGCGGAGTGACCCGGTGAGAACGATCCCGCAGCGAGGGAACCGCTGAGGTTCCGCCACCCGCCCCCGCTCGGAGCGAGCGAGCGGCTCAATCCGTGCCGAAGACCTTGCCCGGGTTGAAGATCCCCGCCGGGTCGAGGCCGTTCTTCACCGCGTGGTGCATGCCGACGACGGTGGGCCCGAGCTCGTCGTGCAAGCCCGCCCGCTTGAGCAGCCCGATGCCGTGCTCGCCGCTGACCGTGCCGCCGAGGGCGATGGCGTCGGCGACGATGTCGTCGAACGCGCGCTGCGCCCGAGTCCGCGCCGCATCGTCCCCGGCCGGGGTGATGATCAGCGGGTGCAGGTTGCCGTCCCCGGCGTGCGCGATGTTCGCGATGAGCGTGTCGTGCCGCTGCGCGGCCGCCTCGACCTTCGCCAGCATGTCCGGCACCAGGGCGCGCGGCACGCACACGTCTTCGGTGAGCAGCGGGCCGAGCCGTTCCAGCGCCGGGTAGGCCAGCCTGCGCGCGGCGAACAGGGCGTCGGCCTCGTGCTGGTCGGTGGAGGCGGCGCTGAAGGTGGCTCCGCCCTTCTCGAAGCACTCGACGAGCGCGGCGACCTCCTGCTCACCAGCTTCACCGGGGGTGTCGGAACGGCCGAGCAGCAGCACTTCGGCTTCGTCGCTGAGCCCCATGTTCTTCCACTGGTCCACGGCGCGCAGGCAGTGCCGGTCGAGCAGTTCCAGCGCGGACGGCACCACCCCGGAGGCGGCGACGGCGGCCACGGCCTCTCCGGCGGCGACGAGCGAGTCGAAGTAGCCGACGACGGTGCGTTCCGGGGCGCGCACACCGGGCAGCAGCTTCACGGTGATCTCGGTGATGATGCCGAGGGTGCCTTCGGAGCCGACGAACAGCCCGCACAGGTCGTAGCCGGTGACGCCCTTCGCGGTGCGCCGCCCGAGCCGCACGACCTCGCCGCTGCCGACGACGGCTTCGAGGCCGAGCACGTAGTCCCGGGTGACGCCGTACTTCACGCAGCACACGCCACCGGCGTTGGTGGCGACGTTGCCGCCGATGGTCGACCAGGGCGAGCTGGCCGGGTCCGGCGGGTACCAGGCGCCGTGCTCGCGGCAGGCGGCCCGGAAGTCGTCGTTGACGACGCCGGGCTGGGTGACGGCGAGCTGTTCCCGCGGGTTGATCTCGAGGATCCGGTTCATCCGCTCGAAGGAGATCAGCACGCAGCCGTCGAGGGCGTTCGCACCGCCGGAGAGGCCGGTGCCCGCGCCGCGCGGCACCACGGGGACGCCGAGTTCGTGGCAGACCTGCACGACGGCGACGACGTCGTCGGTGCTCTCCGGCCGCACCACGGCGGCGGGGGTGCCGTGCGGGGCCCACTCGGCCTCGTCGTGGGCGTAGCGGCCGACGGAGTCCGGGTCGGTCACCAACCGCTGTTCCGGTACCCGTGCCCGCAGCGCCGCGAGCGTGCTCTCCGTGTCCATCACGCCTCCGTTCTCACCTGACTTCCCCCACGTTAACCCGGTGCAGCGACACCACCCAGCACCGTTCCGGAAAACGCGATCATGGTCTCCCCACGGCCGTCGCCTCATCCCGCCGCAGGTGAGCGACTCGCCCGCACGCTCCCCGAGCCGGACCGACCGTCCTTCGAGTCGGACCGACGGTTCCTCGCCCCGAGCCCGAGCGATGGTCCCTCGCCCCCAGCCCGACCGGCCGTGCACCGTGCCCGGCCGATGGTCTCTCCGGCCCGACCGACCGTGCACCGAACCCGGCCGATGGTCTCCCCAGCCCGACCGGCCGTGCACCTGACCACCGCGCGCCAGCACCGGGCGAACGGCCCATCGGACCGTTGCCTGCGGCGACCGGGTCGCTCACCTGGGGTGGCGCGGTGGTTGCGGCGGTCGGGTCAGGGGTGGTGGCGCCAGTGATCGGAGCCGACGAGGTCCAGGAACCCTCGCCAGCGTTCCGGGGAGACCCGCAGCCGCGCGCCGTGCGGCTGCTTGGAATCGCGGATGAGGGTGACATCAGCGCAGCGCGCGACCTCGATGCAGTTGCCGACCGAGCCGCTGCGGCTGCTGCGAAGCCATTTCTCGGGCATGCCGGCCCTCTCTGCTGGAGGCGGGTGACACGTCCATCTTCGTTGCTGCGACGGCGGATTCCAGTGGGCACCTGCAGTAACACCGCACGGCGAGCGATCATGCGTGCTGCCCCGTTCGCGCGGCGCGTGCGCGCGAACGAGGCAGTCGGGCGCAGCGGCCGCGTCAGGAGTTGCGGTCGATGATCCGGTCGATGAGCTCCCCGCCGGGGAAGTCCATCAGCACGACCCCGGTGCGCGGCACGTCGTTGTCCGCGAGGTGGCCGAGCGCGTGGTCGTTGACGCCGCGGATGTCGCCGGTGCCGCAGGCCACGGTCTTCGGGTTGGCGCCGAGGCTGGATCCGCTGCTGAAGTTCCAGAACATCTCACCGGAGTCGGCGTCGTTCGTCTTGTCCCAGTGGTCGCGCACGTGGTTCCACTTGGTCTCGATGTCGCCGATGGTGGGCACCTGGTACTCGTCCTGGACGTAGTCGCCCCAGTTGTCGTTGGTGAACTGGGACAGCCCGTACCCGTCGACGAGCCCGCCCTGCGCTTCCTGCAGCGAGCCGAGCACGATCTTGCCGCGCACCGAACCGAGGTCGGGCATGCCGTCGTCGGCGGGGTTGAGCAGCCGCCCGCCGTTCGGGTCGTTGTCCCGGTACCAGTCGAGGATCTCGGCGGTGTCCTTGCTGCTGTTCTCGTCGGTGCAGGACCCGATGTCGCCGGTGCACTCGGCCTTGAGCCGCAGCACGATCGTCTCGCCGGGGTGCGCGGCGAGGAAACCGTCGGCCTTGGCGAGCACGTCGGCGAAGTTGGCGTTCTGGTAGAAGGTGCCGTGGTGGATGGTGAACAGGTCGTCCACCTTCCGCACCCGGATGTCGATGGCGCGGACCCCGGCGTCGAGCTGCGCGGTGAGCGTTTCCGCGCTGTCGCCGTGGTCCTCCTGGGTCTGGGTGATGTCCCCGCCGTGCAGCGAGAGCGTGTCGTGGGTGCCGGGGATGGACAGCGCGGCGAGGCTGGTGTCGTCGGGCAGCGCACCCATCCAGTCCGGGTGCGAGGCGTCGGTGAGGGATTCGCAGTAGGCCGTGGCGGCCTGCGCGGTCCCCGCGGGCACGAGGGTCACGGCGAGCGCCGCGGCGAACGTGACGGCGATCCGGGCGGTGGTCGAGGCGGTGGTCATGCGGCGATGATCGCGCCGCCACCGCTGCTCCCGGTCCCTCCTGGCGACATCCCGCCAGGCCGTTCACCCGCCGAAGCGCCCGCTCACCACCGAGGTCAGGAATCCACGCCACCGCGCCGCCGGAATCCGCAGCCACGCCCCGCCGGGTTCCTTGGAGTCCCGCACGACCGCCTCGGCAGGCTCGGCCGCCACCTCGACGCAGTCACCGTTCGATCCGCTGTGACTGCTCTTCCGCCAACGGTGTGCCATCGGACAACCCCTCCTCGCTGGATGAGATCAACTCGGCGGATCGGTCGCCGTTCAACACGACATCTTCGACGTCGAGCAGACCAGCCGGAAAGGGCTCACCCGCCGAAGCGCCCGCTCACCACCGCAGTCAGGAATCCACGCCACCGCGCCGCCGGAATCCGCAGCCACGCCCCGCCGGGTTCCTTGGAGTCCCGCACCCGGGTCTCGGCGGGGGCGATGGCCACTTCGACGCAGTTGCCGTTGGAGCCGCTACGGGTGCTCTTGCGCCACACCTCAGCCATCAGACTTCGCCCAGTTCCTCGCAGATCCGCCGGATGAGCTTCGCAGAGCTCTGCTCGCACAGCGCTTTCGAGTCGATATCTTCCACTCCGCGGATGAAGGGTTCAACGTCCTGGGGACGAGTCAGGAAGAGCCCGACCCGACGCGCTTCGACGTACACGTGGGGTTCGCGCGCCGGGAACTCGAGCACGACGAAAGCACCGTCCAGACCGGCGTGGATCCCCGCATCGCGCGGCACGACCTGAATTCGGACTCGCGGGTTCTCCTGCACCCGGTTCAGGCGCTCGAGCTGGTGGCGGGTGGCCGTATTCCCGCCGATCACTCGGCGCAGCGCGAACTCGTCGACGAGGAAGCGGACCGACGGGCCGTCCGGCCGGGTCAACAACGCCTGCCGGGCCGGCCTCGTCGACAGCAGCCATTCGGCATCGTTCCCGGTTCCGATGACGGCGCGGGCGTACTCGGGTGTCTGCAGCAGTCCCGGCACACCAGCCCGAGGGAGACATCGGTGATCTCCGAAGCCCTCGTCTCCAGCGCCACCAAACTGGTGATCTGCTGCGCGGTCGCGGGTCCGGTCGCCAACCAGGCGGTGCTGAAGTCGGTGCCGTCCACCTGCTCGATCAGCTGGTCGCGGCGCCTTCCGATGATGCCGTACACGGCGCACAGGGCGATGACCTCTTCCGGCTCCGGTGTCCGCGTCCCGAGTTCGGTGCGGGCGATGGAGGTGTGCGAGACACCGATCCGTTCGGCCACCGATCGGGTGGACATCCGGCATTCCTCGCGGGCCTTGCGCAGATCCGCGCCCAGCCCCACCTGACGCACCTTGCTCCCCCGCCGCACCGGCCTACCTCCGATTCCGCGCATTCCGTTGGCACACTTCGTGAAACAGCTGATACACCCGCGATTCCCACCCCGATTCGCAACCGGTTGCCGTGCCGGCCGGAAGCCTTCCAGCGTGCGCTTCACGCAATCGGTTGATCATGAGGAGCGGACGTGGCGAACGAGGGATGGCGCATTCCGGCAGGGGTGGATCCGGCGAGCGCGGAGGTGGTGCTGAGCGTCGCGACACCGCGTTCGGTGGCGCTGTGGCAGGGGGAGGCGGCGATCGAGCTGACCACGGCGCAGCTCGGTGAGCCGGCCGACCGAGCGTTCTACCTGCACGAGCTGATGCGCGCCGAGCAGTCCGACGTGGCGGAGGGGTTGCAGCCCACCTGGTGAGAGGCACGGCGTGGGCGGCGGGAGGACCAGCGCCGGAAGGATTACCTTGCCCGTATGGGTGTCGGGGTGGACGAGCTGGTCGCGGACGGCCCGCGGATCTTGGACGGCGGGCTGGCGACGGCGCTGGAGGCGCGGGGCGCGGACCTGTCCGGCGGGTTGTGGTCGGCGCGCTACCTGGTGGACGCGCCGGAGGACATCGTGGCCACGCACGAGGACTTCTTCGCCGCGGGGGCGGAGGTCGCGAAGTCCGCCGGGTACCAGGCGAGCTTCGAGGGTTTCGCGGCGCACGGCATCGGCCGGGAGCAGGCGGCCGAGCTGATGCGGCGCAGCGTGGAGCTCGCGCAGGAGGCCGCGCACCTGGCGCCGGTGCCGGAGCGGGTCGGCAAGACCGCGGCGCACCGCACCGGCCGGTTCGTGGCCGCCTCGGTGGGACCGTACGGGGCGATGCTGGCGGACGGTTCCGAGTACCGCGGCCGCTACGGGCTGGGGCACCGGGAGCTGGTGGCGTTCCACCGCAGGCGGATGGAGGTCTTCGCCGAGGCCGCGCCGGACCTGTTCGCCCTGGAGACGGTGCCGGACGCCGACGAGGCGGCGGCGCAGCTGGAGGCGCTGGACGGGCTGGGCGTCCCGGCGTGGTTGTCGTACACGATCTCCGGGGAGCGGACCCGCGCCGGCCAGTCCCTGGAGGAGGCGTTCGCGGTCGTGGCGGGCCGGGACGACGTGCTCGCGGTCGGGGTGAACTGCTGCTCCCCCGCCGACGCGACGCGCGCGGTGCCGGTGGCGCGGGAGGTCACCGGCAAACCGGTGGTGGTGTACCCGAACAGCGGTGAGGGCTGGGACGCGGTGCACCAGCGGTGGACCGGCACCTCCCGGTTCGACCCGGCGCTGGTGGGCCGGTGGGTCGCCGACGGGGCCGCGCTGGTCGGCGGCTGCTGCCGGGTGGCGCCCGCGGACATCGCGGCGATCGCCGGTCACCTGCGCTGAACGAGAACGGGCCGCCCGGCCCAAGGGAGTGGCCGGGCGGCCCGTTCGGTGCGCGGCGCCGAACGCCGGTCCCGGAGTGGCGCACGACCAGGCATCAAGCCCGCGCCACCGTTCTCGTCCGTTGCCCCGTCAGCGGCGAAGCAGCTGAACCAGCGACCGCCGGAGCGGCAAGACCACCCGCCGGTTCTCGACATCCTCCCCGCGCGGACGGCGTTTCTCCGTTGCGGCGGAGTGAACGATCACAGCGCGAGGACGACGCCGACACCTGCCTTCGAACCCGCCCGGCGGGTCGTGCCCGTGCCTGGGCAGCGGCGAAGCCGCTGAGCCGCCGACCACCAGAGCGACCGGACCACCCGCCGGGTTCTCAGCGCCCTGCTCGCGAGGACGGCGTTCCTCCCGTGGCGAAGCCACCGGTGACAACGATCCCGCGGCGAGGCGGACGCCGAGGTTCCGCCACCCGAGCACTGCGCTAGAAGGGAACCTCAGGCCGCCCGCTGGGCCGGGGCCCAGTAGTCGACCATCTCGGCGAACACCTCGAACGCGGGCTTCGAGTACCCGTACGGCGCTTCCAGGTGCAGGCTCAGCGGGAACCCGAGCCCGGCCACGCCGTCGATGACGCTCTTGTACAGGTCGAGCAGCTTGCGCTTGCGCTCCTCGAAGGACAGGCCGGTGATCGAGGCGACGAACCGCTGCTCGGCCTCCACCGCCGGATTGCCCGGGTCCTGGATGAGCCAGTCGATGAGCCCGCGCTTGGCCTCCACGCCCGGCACGAAGCCGAACGAGAGCAGGATCTCCGGCCGGTGCGGCGTCTTCTCGGCGAATTCCCGCAGGAAGCCGACGATGGCGTCCGAGTACAGCAGCTGCGTCATGCCGTAGTTCGCGCCGCGCTCGCACTTGAAGTTGAACCGGCCGTGCTCGCCCTCGCGGGTCGGGATGAGGATGGAACCGCGGTTCGGCACCACGTCCTGGAACTTGGCGAGCGCGTCGGTGGGCGGCACCCCGCCGCCCTCTCCGTCGGACATGGTGCGGGGCACGCCGACGAACGCGATGCCCTCCATGCCCGCCTTGCGCAGGTCCACCAGCCGGTCGCCGAGCTGCTGCTCGTCGAGGAAGGCGGTGACCTGGGTGCACAGCCCCTTCACATCGCCGATCTCGGGGCGCACCGCGTTCCAGAAGTCGATGACGTCCATCTTCGGCTTCATCTCGATCGGACGGTCGTCGTCCTCGGCGATGATGCCCGGGATCATCAGGTGCCCGATGCGGTCGGCGAGCCCGGCGGCGCGGCTGTTCTCGGCCACCTTGCGGCCTTCCGCCACGGCCTTCTCGTGTCCACCGTCGAGGTCGGGCGGTGCCAGTTCGAGTGCGATCGTGTCCATGTCGGCCTCAGGCCTTCCTTCCTCGCCGGTCCTCGCGAACCGCCCGGCCCTGTCGGAGGCCGGGCGCGTTCGGACCGCGCGACCGGAAATCGGGTTCGAGGGACGGGAGCGGGAGGGCACCGACCCCTCGACGGGTCTTGTCGTGGCAGGCGGGGGCCGCCACCGCCCGGGACGAGGTCCGGGCGGTGGCGCCCACGCGGGGCTGGTCCGCGGTGCGGCGGATCAGTACCGGTAGTGCTCCGGCTTGTACGGGCCGTCCACGTCGACACCGATGTACTCGGCCTGCGCCTTGGTCAGCGTGGTGAGCTTGACGCCGAGGGCGTCCAGGTGCAGCCGGGCGACCTTCTCGTCCAGGTGCTTCGGCAGCACGAAGACGTCCTTGGCGTACTCGCCGGGCTTCGTCCACAGCTCGATCTGCGCCAGGGTCTGGTTGGTGAACGAGTTGGACATGACGAAGCTCGGGTGCCCGGTGGCGTTGCCCAGGTTGAGCAGCCGGCCCTCGGACAGCACCAGGATGGAGTGGCCGTCGGCGAAGGTGAACTCGTGCACCTGCGGCTTGATCTCGACCTTCTTGATGCCCGGGGTCTTCTCCAGGCCGGCCATGTCGATCTCGTTGTCGAAGTGGCCGATGTTGCCCACGATGGCCTGGTGCTTCATCTTCGCCATGTGGTCGGCGGTGATGATGTTGAAGTTGCCGGTCGTGGTGACGAAGATGTCGGCGATCTCGACGACGTCGTCGAGGGTCTTGACCTCGTAGCCCTCCATCGCCGCCTGCAGCGCGCAGATCGGGTCGATCTCGGTGATGATCACCCGGGCGCCCTGGCCGCGCAGCGAGTCCGCGGAGCCCTTGCCGACGTCGCCGAACCCGGCGATCACGGCGACCTTGCCGCCGATGAGCGTGTCGGTGGCGCGGTTGATGCCGTCGACCAGGGAGTGGCGGCAGCCGTACTTGTTGTCGAACTTCGACTTGGTGACCGAGTCGTTGACGTTGATCGCCGGGAACAGCAGCTCACCGGTCTTCACCAGCTCGTAGAGCTTGTGCACGCCGGTGGTGGTCTCCTCGGTGACGCCCTTGATCTCGGCGGCGAGCTTGGTGAAGCGGTCCTTGCTCTTCGCCAGGCTGCCGCGCAGCGTCTCCAGGACGACCTTGAACTCGTCCGGGTCGTCCTCGGTGGCCTGCGGGACCGCACCGGCGGCCTCGAACTCGACGCCCTTGTGCACGAGCAGGGTGGCGTCGCCGCCGTCGTCGAGGATCATGTTGGCGACCTTGCCGTCGCCGAACTCCCACAGCTGGTCGGTGCACCACCAGTAGTCCTCGAGGGTCTCGCCCTTCCAGGCGAAGACCGGGACGCCCGCGGGCTTGTCCGGGGTGCCGTTCTTGCCGACGACGACCGCGGCCGCGGCCTCGTCCTGGGTGGAGAAGATGTTGCAGGACACCCAGCGCACCTCGGCGCCGAGCTCGACCAGGGTCTCGATGAGCACCGCGGTCTGCACGGTCATGTGCAGCGAACCCGCGATCCGGGCGCCCTTGAGCGGCTTGGAGTCCGCGTACTCCCGGCGAGTGGCCATCAGACCGGGCATCTCGTGCTCGGCCAGCCGGATCTGGTGCCTGCCGGCCTCGGCCAGGCTCAGGTCGGCGACGGCGAACTCGATGCCGTTGGCCTTCTGCAGCTTCGCGCTCATGATTTCCTTTCTAGAGTTCCCTGCTCGGGTTTCATCCCTGTCAGGGCGCTTTCCCTGCTCGGGTTTCCGCGGCACGCGCGCGGACCGGCGGTGATCAACCCTACGGCCCGCGCGGGCGGCCTCATGTGTTGAAGTACTTCGCCTCGGGGTGGTGGGCGATGATCGCGTCGGTGGACTGCTCCGGGTGCAGCTGGTACTCCTCGGACAGCTCCACGCCGATGCGCTCGCTCTCCAGCAGTTCGACGATCTTCGCGCGGTCCTCGATCTCGGGGCAGGCGCCGTAGCCGAACGAGTAGCGGGCACCGCGGTAGCCGAGCTTGAAGAACTCGGTCACGTCCGACGGGTCCTCTTCGGACACCGCGCGGCCGCTGGACCACAGCAGTTCCCGCCGCACCCGGCGGTGCCAGTACTCGGCGAGCGCCTCGGTCAGCTGCACGCCCATGCCGTGCACTTCCAGGTAGTCCCGGTACGAGTTCTTCGCGAACAGCTCGTTGGCGTAGTCGGCGATGGGCTGGCCCATGGTGACCAGCTGCATCGGCAGCACGTCGACCTGCCCGGTCTCCAGCGCCTTCTCCCTGGTGCGGAAGAAGTCGGCGAGGCTGAGCCTGCGGTCGCGCTGCTGGCGCGGGAACGTGAACCGGGCGCGTTCGGGGGCGTCGGGCTCCTCCTTGTCCAGCACGATCACCGAGTTGCCCTCGGTGACGACCGGGAAGTAGCCGTAGACGACCGCCGCGTGCTGCAGGATGCCCGCGGTGGCCAGCTCGTCCATCCAGTAGCGCAGCCGCGGCCTGCCCTCGGATTCGACGAGTTCCTCGTACGACGGCCCTTCGCCCTTGCGGGCGCCGCGCAGCCCCCACTGGCCGAAGAACGTGGCGCGCTCGTCGAGCAGCGCCAGGTAGTCGGCGGTGGGCACGCCCTTGATGACGCGCGATCCCCAGAACGGCGGGGTCGGCACCGGGGCGTCACCGTCCACATCGGACCGGATGGAGTCGTCGTAGAGGTCGGGCAGCGGACCCTGCTCGGCCTTGCGCTTCTCGGCGATGCGCTTGGAGCGCTCGTGGCGTTCCTTGCGCTCGGCCTTCTTCGCCTCCTCGGCCTCGCTGACCTCCGGGGAGTCGCCGCGCTTGATGGCCATCAGCCGGTCCATCAGGTTGAGGCCCTCGAAGGCGTCCTTCGCGTAGCGCACGTCGCCCTGGTACATCTCGTCCAGGTCGTTCTCCACGAACGAACGGGTCAGCGCCGCGCCGCCCAGCATCACCGGGTACTTGTCGGCGATGCCGCGCTCGTTCATCTCCTGCAGGTTGTCCTTCATGATCACGGTGGACTTCACCAGCAGGCCGGACATGCCGATCACGTCGACCTTGTTCTCGTCCGCCGCGTCCAGGATGGCGTTCACCGGCTGCTTGATGCCGATGTTCACCACGTCGTAGCCGTTGTTGGACACGATGATGTCGACGAGGTTCTTGCCGATGTCGTGCACGTCGCCCTTGACCGTGGCCAGCAGCAGCTTGCCCTTGCCGCCGGAGTCGTCCTTCTCCATGTGCGGTTCCAGGTAGGCGACCGCGGTCTTCATCGTCTCCGCGGACTGCAGCACGAACGGCAGCTGCATCTGCCCGGAGCCGAACAGGTCGCCGACGACCTTCATGCCCGCGAGCAGGTGCTCGTTGACGATCTGCAGCGGCGCCTTCTCCTGCATGGCGGCGTCGAGGTCGGCCTCCAGGCCGTTGCGCTCGCCGTCGACGATGCGCTTCTCCAGCCGCTCGAACAGCGGCAGCTTCGCCAGCTCCTCCGCCCGGGAGGCACCGGCCGAGGACGCGGTCTTGCCCTCGAACAGCTGCATCAGCTTCTGCAGCGGGTCGTAGTCCTCGGTGCGGCGGTCGTAGACGAGGTCCAGGGCGACCTGGCGCTGCTCGTCGTCGATCTTGCTCATCGGCAGGATCTTGGACGCGTTCAGGATCGCCGAGTCCAGGCCGGCTTCGCGGCACTCGTTGAGGAACACCGAGTTCAGCACCTGCCGCGCGGCCGGGTTCAGGCCGAACGACACGTTGGACAGGCCCAGCGTGGTCTGCACCCGCGGGTGGCGGCGCTTGAGCTCCCGGATGGCCTCGATGGTCTCGATGCCGTCCCGGCGGACCTCCTCCTGACCGGTGGTGATCGGGAAGACGAGGCAGTCGATGATGATCGCCGACTCGTCCAGGCCCCAGGTGCCGGTGATCTCGGCGATGAGGCGCTCGGCGATCCGCAGCTTCCACTCGGCGGTGCGGGCCTGGCCCTCCTCGTCGATGCACAGCGCGACGACGGTGGCGCCGTGCTCGCGCACCATCGCCATCACCTTCTGGAACCGCGAGTCCGGCCCGTCGCCGTCCTCGTAGTTCACCGAGTTCACCGCGCAGCGCCCGCCGAGGTGCTCCAGCCCGGCCTGCAGCACGGCGGCCTCCGTGGAGTCCACCATGATCGGCAGCGTGGAGGCGGTCGCCAGCCTGCTCGCCAGCTCCCGCATGTCCTCGGCGCCGTCGCGGCCCACGTAGTCCACGCACAGGTCGAGCATGTGCGCGCCCTCGCGGGTCTGGGCCTTCGCGATCTCCACGCAGTCCTCGTAGCGGCCCTCGAGCATCGCTTCGCGGAACTTCTTGGAGCCGTTGGTGTTGGTGCGCTCGCCGACGTTGAGGATGCTGGCGTCCTGCTCGAACGGCACCGACTGGTACACCGAGGACACCGCGGGGATCACCTCGGGGGTGCGCTCCACCGGGGTCAGCTCGGCGACCGCCTCGGAGACGGCCCGCACGTGGTCGCCGGTGGTGCCGCAGCAGCCGCCGACCAGCCGCGCGCCGAAGTCGGTGACGAACCCGGCCAGCGCCGTCGCCAGCTCGTCCGGCTGCAGCGGGTACACCGCGCCGTTCGGGCCGAGCTCGGGCAGGCCCGCGTTCGGCATCACCGAGATCGGGATCTGCGCGTGCTGGGCCAGCACCCGCAGGTGCTCGCTCATCTCGGCGGGGCCGGTGGCGCAGTTCATGCCGATCAGGTCGATGCCCAGCGGCTCCAGCGCGGTCAGCGCGGCGCCGATCTCGGAGCCGACCAGCATGGTGCCGGTCTGCTCGACGGTGACCTGCGCGATGATCGGCAGCCACCGGCCGGTCTGCTCCATCGCGCGCTTGGCGGCCACGATCGCCGCCTTGGTCTGCAGCAGGTCCTGGGAGGTCTCCACCAGCACCACGTCGATGCCGCCGTCGATCATGCCGAGCACGTTCTCGACGTACGCGTCGCGCAGGTCCGCGTACGGCGCGTGCCCCAGGGTGGGCAGCTTGGTGCCCGGCCCCATCGAGCCGAGCACGAACCGCGGCTTGTCCTTCGTGGCGTACTCGTCGGCGGCCTCGCGGGCCAGCCGGGCACCCTTCTCCGCGAGGTCGCGGATGCGCTCCGGGATGCCGTACTCGCCGAGGTTGGCGAGGTTCGTGCCGAAGGTGTTGGACTCGATCGCGTCCGAACCGGCCTCCAGGAAGCCCCGGTAGACCCCGGAGACCACGTCCGGCCGGGTCTCGTTCAGGATCTCGTTGCAGCCTTCGAGGTTCGCGAAGTCGTCCAACGACAGGTCGTAGCCCTGCAACGCGGTACCCATGCCGCCGTCCGCGACGAGCACGCGCTCGTTGAGCGCGGTCAAGAATCCGCTCGGATCACGCCCCGAGCCGTTGCCGCCGTTCGTGTTGACCCCATTCATCCAACTGCCTCTTCCCACGCTACCTGCGCCACGCCCGAACCCCAGTGTGCTCGCCGGGGCGGTGCCGGGAACCGCCGCCCCGGACACCGCCCCGGGGAACTCAACGCAGCTTCGAACCGATCTCGGCGGCGGCGGTGTCGCCGTACGCCTCACCGATGCGCGCGAGGAACGACTCGCGCTCGACGTCGTACTCCTGCGGCCCGTCCGTCTCCAGCGAGACGGTGGCCAGCGTGCAGCCCAGCTGCAGGGACCGCTCCACGCTCAGCTCGCCGGAGAGCCCGGCCAGGAAGCCGGCGCGCAGGGCGTCGCCGACACCGGTCGGGTCGCCCTTCTGCTTCTCCTTGGGCGGCTGGATCTCGAAGGTCGGGGCGTCGGCCGACTCGACCTTGAGGCCCTTGGCGCCCAGCGAGGTGACCCAGGCGCCGACCTCGGCCAGCACCTCGTCGTGGCTCCAGCCGGTGCTCTGCAGCAGCAGGCCGTGCTCGTACTCGTTGGTGAACAGGTACCGCGCGCCGCGGACCAGCTCGCGGACCGACTCGCCGTCCATCCGGGCCAGCTGCTGGCCGGGGTCGGCGAGGAACGAGTAACCGCGCTCCCGGCACTCCGCGGTGTACTTGACCATCGCGTCCGGGTCGTTCGCGGAGATCACCACGAGGTCCAGCCCACCCGCGCGGTCCGCGACGGACTTGAGCTCGATCTGCGCGGCCTCCGACATGGCGCCCGGGTAGAACGAGGCGATCTGGTTGAAGTCCTGGTCGGTGGTGCACAGGAACCGGGACGTGTGCTTGGTCTCGGACACGTGCACCGAAGCGGTGTCCACTCCGTGGCGTTCCAGCCACGCGCGGTACTCTTCGAAGTCCTGGCCGACGGCGCCGACCAGCAGCGAGGTGACTCCGAGCTTGCCGAGACCGAAGGTGATGTTCGCCGCGACCCCGCCGCGACGCACCTCCAGCTCGTCGACGAGGAAGGACAGGGACACCTGCTCCAGCTGGTCCGCGATCAGCTGCTCGGCGATCCTGCCCGGGAAGGACATCAGGTGGTCGGTGGCGATCGACCCGGTCACCGCAATCCGCACTGCAACAACTCCTTCTCGGCCGGCCGGCGACATCGTCGGCCACCGGCCTTGAGAACTTCTCGATTCCTGGGGCGCACCGGGCCGCGGGGCGCGGCAGTACCGCGCCCCGTGGCAGCCCGTGCGTTCGTCCGCACTAGTCGATCAGATGCCCGCTGCGCTCTTGAGCGCGGCGGCCCGATCGGTGTTCTCCCAGGGCAGGTCGACGTCGCTGCGGCCGAAGTGGCCGTAGGCGGCGGTCTGCGCGTAGATCGGGCGCAGCAGGTCCAGGTCCCGGATGATCGCCGCCGGACGCAGGTCGAACACCTCGTTGATCGCGGCCTGGATCTTGACCGGGTCGACGTTCTCGGTGCCGAAGGTCTCCACGAACAGCCCGACCGGAGCGGCCTTGCCGATCGCGTAGGCGACCTGCACCTCGATGCGCCCGGCCAGCCCGGCCGCCACCGCGTTCTTCGCCACCCAGCGGGTCGCGTAGGCCGCGGAGCGGTCCACCTTCGACGGGTCCTTGCCGGAGAAGGCACCGCCGCCGTGGCGGGCCATGCCGCCGTAGGTGTCGACGATGATCTTGCGGCCGGTCAGGCCCGCGTCGCCCATCGGACCGCCGACCACGAACCGGCCGGTCGGGTTGATCAGCAGGCGCAGGTCGGAGGTGTCCAGGCCGACGCGCTCCAGCTCGGGCGCGATGACCTTGTCGTTGATGTCCTTGGTCAGCGTCTTCTCGAGGTCGATGTCCTCGGCGTGCTGGGTGGACAGCACGACGGTGTCCAGCCGCACCGGCTGGTCCCCGGCGTACTCGATGGTCACCTGGGTCTTGCCGTCGGCCCGCAGGTACGGCAGCGTGCCGTCCTTGCGCACCTCGGTCAGCCGGCGGGAGAGCCGGTGCGCCAGCGTGATGGGCAGCGGCGCCAGCTCGTCGGTGTCGTTGCAGGCGTACCCGAACATCAGGCCCTGGTCGCCGGCACCCTGCTTGGCGATCTCGTCGATGACGCCCTCGACGCGGCTCTCGTGGGCGGTGTCCACGCCCTGGCCGATGTCGGGGGACTGCGCGCCGATCGCGATGTTCACGCCGCAGGAGTTGCCGTCGAAGCCCTTCGACGACGAGTCGTAACCGATCTCGAGGATCTTCTCCCGCACGATGGACGGGATGTCGACGTAGGCGTCGGTGGTGACCTCACCGGCCACGTGCACCTGGCCGGTCGTGACCAGGGTCTCCACCGCCACCCGGGAACGGGGGTCCTGGGCCAGCATCGCGTCCAGCACGGAGTCGCTGATCGCGTCGCAGATCTTGTCCGGGTGCCCCTCGGTCACGGACTCACTGGTGAACAACCTGCGGTTGATCTCACTCACGGCTCAACCTCACCTCTCAGCTTCTTTGGCTGCTTCGATCCTTGCGCACTCGTGACACGGATGTCATGAGTGTCCACTCACTGGCACCCCGCCGACCGGCCCAGCGGAGCCGACCGTACGCACGATTGATGATCATGCACGGGCGTGGATGATGCCCCATGCCAGGCTTCCTGCGTTCCCGGAGTCCACCCAGGCCCGCAGGCCTCGCTTCATCTTCGTGCGATATTCCTCACCGATGCGGTCGGACAGTTCGGACTCGCGGCTCTCCAGCACGTCCAGCACCCGCTGGTAGTGCACGGGCAGGTACGAGCTGAGGTCCTCGAAGTCGATCGTCTGGAGGCCCAGGCGGGCCAGTTCGCGCCGGTAGAAGCCGGGCGAACCCATAGTGTCCAGGTTCAGCCGATCCAGGATCGGACCCAGGTCCCGCTTGCGGGCCGTGTCGGCGGCCATCGGGTCGGTGAACACGAACGAACCGCCCTTGCTCAGCACCCGGGCCACCTCCTCCAGCACGCGCTCGCGGTCGCCGCTGTGCAGGATCGCGTCCTGGGACCACACCAGGTCGAAGGCGTTGTCCTGGAACGGGATGTCCTCGAAGGAGCCGTCCTTGACCTCGATGAGGTCGGCGAGTCCCGCGGCCTCGTTGAACTGGACGTTGCGGGCGTTCTCCACCTCGCTGAGGTTCAGGCACGCGACCTTGCAGCCGTAGGTCTTCGCCAGGTACCGGGCGGCACCGCCGTAGCCGGAGCCGATGTCGAGGATCCGGGTCTCCGGGGTGATCTCGACCTTGCTCGCCATGCGCTCCACGGTGCGCCGGGACGCGGCGTCGATGTCCTCGTCCGGGGTGTTGTAGAGGCCGACGTGGATGTCGTTGCCGCCCCACACGTGGTAGTAGAAATTGTCGGCATCCTCGGAATTGTAGTAATCCCGAGCGGTGTGCACCGCCGTGGAATACACGTCCGCCAATTGCTCCTCGGTCCGGTAGTTCTTCTCCGCCACGTGGATGAAGAAGTCCGGGTCCTGGTCCGCGTAGGTTTCCTGGAAATCGCCGTACGTGTCGATCCGCTGGAATCCGACTTCGCGCAGCAGTCGCCGCACGTAGTTCTTCCGCAACGGATACATGTTGAGGTAGAACTCGCTCTTGTCCGGGAAGGTGTACTTGAACCGGGCGAGCCCCTCGTCGACGTGGTCGGGCTCCGCGGAGACGTCGTCGCCCGCGTAGTAGTAGGTGTGCTTGCTGGAGAACCCGTCGTCCAGGATCGCGTCGTAGTTGCGCTGGTCGATGATCAACACGCCGTCGTGCTTGAGCATCGCGTAGAACTCGGCCAGCGCCTTGCGCCGGTCCCGCTCGGAGAACAGGTGCGTGAACGAGTTGCCCAGGCAGATGATGGCGTCGTACTCGCCGTGCACGTCGCGGTTCAGCCAGCGCCAGTCGGCGTGCACCACGCGCAGGATGTGCCCGCCGTAGGTCAGGCCGTTGCTGAACGCCTTGGCCAGCATCTGGGGGCTGCCGTCGGCGCTGACCGTCTCGAAGCCCTCCTCCAGCAGGCGCACCGAGTGGAACCCGGTGCCGGTGGCGACGTCCAGCACGGACTCGACACCACGGGCCTTGAGCTGGTCGATGAAGAAGCGGCCCTCGCTCTCGTAGCGCTTCTTCCAGTCGATCAGGTCGTCCCACTTGTCGACGAAGCCGCCGACGTACTCGTGGGTGTAATGGTCGGATTCGCGCACTTCCAACGGGTTGTCGCCGAAGACCTGCTCCTCGCGGGCCACCAGTTCGGCCGAGTCCTCGGCCGCTCCACCGCGTTCACCGTGCTGAGCCAGGTCGTCCACGCTCTTGGCCATGCTTCACTCCCACCACTCGCGTTGGTCATGCGCCTCATGCACCACTCAGTCCGCGCGAATCCGCCTCGTCGAGATCAACTCGCGGTCGTGCGGGGTCGCCGCTCGAATAAAGGCGACACCTACGCGCCGGCGTGGGCGGCCGAAGAATTCAGGCCGCGCACCTACGCCAGTCGTCGCACTCGGCCCGCTCCATTGCCGACCGGCGCTCGACGCGAAATCCGTGCGTCGAGTAACCAAACTATTCGAATGAGTTGCCGAAGCAAGCGTGCAGAGGTGTGACGCTGATCACGCCAATGGGATATAAGCGTGATTCGTCCCGTCACCCAGGGTAAAAATATGCGCTGCCACCAGCGATTTTTCTTCCCCATTTTGCGGCATGTCACGATCGCATAAGTGCACCGCAGCGCCGATGTGTGTAGTATCGCGTACGCAGCACTTACCACGACAACAGCGAATAGCGCAACCGCGAATGCCCACAAAACTTCGGCGGCGGGGCTCGCGGCGGGTACCGATTTCCCTTTTTACGCCGGTGACATCGGTCCGGGGAGCTCAGGATGTTACGATGCCAGCCCCCGCAGCGCTAGCCCCCGACACGGTTTTTCCGGATTTTCCGCACTCTCCGCGCTCGGCCCCCGCTCCGGTCCCCGCTCCACCGATCGGACCATCGCCGCAGCGCACACGCGCGCCGAGCCCGCCGGAGCCCCCATCCCCCGCCCGGCCGCCACCTGCTCGGCCGCGCAGCCCCGACCGCGGCCCGCACTCGCCGACCCACCGGCCGCGCACCGCGCGGGGGACGAATTCGACGAATTCTGAATTGATTCCCACGAATGGCGGCGGATTTCAGGCGGAGACATGACTCACCCGAATTCCGCCGCCCCGCGCAATGCGGTGCGCCCGCCTGGGCGCCGCCGGACGTGTCCGCGCCGGGCGTCAGTACTTCCGGAAGCGGGCGTCCAGCTTGAGCGCGGCGTTGAGCACCGACTCCGGCATCCGGCTGCCCGCCTGGCTCTTCGCGATGCGCCCCGCGCTCGGGACCGCGCCGCGCTCCGGCCAGCTCGCCGGATCCCACAGCGCGGAGCGCAGGAACGCCTTCGCGCAGTGCAGGTACAGCTCGTCGATGCGCACCCGGATCGCCAGGTCCGGGCGCTTGCCGTCCACCGCCAGCTCCGCCAGGTGCGGGCCGCCGCGCAGGATGGTGGCGGTGCCGTTCACCCGCATCGTGTCGTTCGAGCCGGGGACGAAGAACAGCATGCCCACCTGCGGGTGCCGCAGGACGTTGCGCAGGCTGTCCAGCCGCCGGTTCCCCTTGCGGTCGGCGAACACCAGGGCGCGCCCCTCGTCGACGACCAGCACGCCGCCGGGCGGATCACCGCGCGGCGAGACGTCCATCGAGCCGTCCGGGCACGTGGTGGCGAGCACGAAGAACGGGGACGCCCGCAGGAACAGCGCGGACTGCTCGTCGACGTGGTCGATCGCCTTCTCCGCGATGGCCCGGTGCGGCTCGGCGATGATCTCGCGCAGCTGCTCCTCGGAGCCCACCTCGTCCGAGTCCGCCTCGATGCCGTTGCGTCCGCTCACGTCGTCTCCCCAGTCGTCGGCGCGATCCCACCCCCGGGACCACTTGTTAGGTTACCCTAACTCACCGCGAGCGGGCCATGATCCGGCTCGACCGGGGGCCGCTCCGACCGGGCCGGGTGGAGCAGTCGGCCCGCCGCCGAAC